>CAMIXP010000015.1 GCA_946402785.1 uncultured Caryophanales bacterium
GAAAAGAATAGTGTATAATTTAGTAAGAAGAAGAGGGATATTATGGAAAGACTTCAAAAAGTAATTGCTGAATCTGGATATACATCTAGAAGAAAAGCAGAAGAATTAATGTTAGCAGGAAAAGTAAAAGTTAATGGACAAGTAGTAACAGAACTAGGTACAAAAGTATCCGATTCTGATACCATTGAAATTGACAATAAAATATTAGAAAAAGAATCAAAAGAATACTACATCATGAATAAACCAAGAGGAGTGATTACATCCACTTCTGATGATAAAGAAAGAAAAGTAGTAACAGATTTGATTCCAACAGAAGCAAGAATCTATCCAGTAGGAAGACTTGATTATGACACTACAGGAGTTCTTCTTTTAACAAACGATGGAGAGTTTGCTAACATCTTAATGCAACCAAAAAATGGAATTGAAAAAGTATATTTGGCAAAACTAGAAGGAGTTATCAAAGGAGAACAAATCAATAAATTAAAAAAGGGAGTAGAACTAGATCATGTAAAAGTAGTTCCATCCCGTGTTAAATTGAAAAAAGTCAATCAAGAAGGAAATTCATGTATGGTAGAAATTACCATTCATGAAGGAAAGAATCATCAAGTTAAAAGAATGTTTGAAGCAGTAGGCTTCCATGTAGAAAAATTAAAAAGAGAACGAATTGGTGTATTCACAACAGAAGGATTAAAATCAGGAGAATATCGTAAATTAACTCCAAAAGAAGTAGCGATTGTTTATAGTTTGAAAAAATAAAAAAGAATGATTTCTCATTCTTTTTTTATTAAGCAGCTTTCTCCTCTGGAACATCTTCTACGATAGCTCCTGTAGGGCAAGTATCCATTGCATCTCTAGCTTCTTGTTCTTTGTCAGCTGGAATTTCTGCTACTTTACAAGTAGAAACTCCGGCATCTCCGATTTCAAATAAGTCTTCAGCAACACCTGTACATGCTCCACATCCAACGCATGCTTCTGCATTAACTTTAATTTTCATATTTTTTACTTCCTTTCATGAATATTATATCGTAAAAAACAATCACACGTAAAGAGTTTTTAGAGAACAAAAAAGGAAAACGTAAAGTAAACAGAAATCCTCTTTTGTTTTACATATAGTTGTGATAAACTGATAATAAGAGGGTGAGTCTTATGAGACGAATGGACCGTTATCTAGATGAAACAGAAAACAGAGTAAATCGTTTAGAAAAGAATCAAGATTTATACCAAGATGTCGCAAACAACACAAAAGTAACCAATATTACAGATGTGACAAATGCCAATGCATTTGAATTAAGTTCTGATGAAGGTTTAGCATCTAGAGAAAAGTATCAAAGAATGCGTATGTATAATGGTATGGAAGATGTACCAAAAGTAAAAAAAGAATTAGAAGATTTTAAATACTTATACGCAACCAAAGAAAAAAGAATCTATGATATTAATAGTGTATTAGAAGAAGCAAGAAAGAATCGTCAAGAAAAAGATGAATTAGAAGAAAAGAGAAAATTAAAATACACAAGTTATAATATTTTCGCAGGTGTGAATCTAGAAGAATTAGAAAAGTATCGTGCAGAGAAAAAGAATCGTGAAAAGACTCCAGAAGAAGAGGAAATTCATGATTTAATGAATACGATTGCATCTAAGACATTGGCAGGAGAATTATCCAAAGAGGATACCGTAGATCTATTAAGTGATTTAATGGCAACCAATATGTTAGATAAAGTTGCTCCAGCAGATGAAATGAATGAAGAAGAAAAAGAAGAAACAAAAGACGTAAAAGAAGAAATCAAAGAATTAGAAGAGGAAGAAGACACCGTAGAAAAAGATATTTTTGGAAAGTCTTTAGATGATGAACCAGTAAAAGAAGAAATTGATTTAGAGGGAACAGAAGAGTCTCAACCAATCACAATAGATGAAGTGGAAGAAAGAAATAATGAAGAACCAACGGAAGAGAATAAAAAACTAGATAGTGACTTCTATACAAAGAGTATGGACTTATCCACAAGTGATTTAGAAATCGCAGATGACTTCAAAGATCCAAGTCTTCCAGTCTTTATTAAAATCCTCATTGTATTCTTAATTCTTGCCATTATCGCAATGGCAATCTATTTCGTTTATTTAAAGATAAAATAAAGAGAAAGTTGTTCAACTTTTTCTTTTTTTTTGGTATGATATTACTAAGAGTGGTGAAGATAAAAATGAACACAAAATTTATCGTAAATGATTATGCCTTGATATGGAATCTTTTATTTCAATCATCTCCAGTAGATATATTATCCAAAGTAAAAGAAAAACTATGGGAAACCTATAGAGAAGAATATAATCAAACCTATAATGACAAAATGGCTATTATGAAAGACTATAAGAATTTTATTCCAAACAATGATACAATTTATAACGTAGTCTTAGAAAATAAATTTTATGATAAAGTAAAAAAACAAGCAGAAAAATATAGATTAGAAGTTATGAATGTATGGGATAAAAACAAGAAAAATACAGATTATTTAATCGACAAAATTGTAAGAATCAATATCCCAGAATATACTTTTTTTGTAGTGAATAAAGAATTAGGAGTAATTGATCATCCTGTAAAAGGAAGCATGGTATTAGGAAAACCAATTGATACCAAGAATCCATTATTACTTTTATATGAAATTACGATGAATATTGTCATGAATAATATCAAAGTTTATGATGAAAAAGATAAAGACTTCAAAAAAGCAATTGTTGAGTTAGCGGTATTAAATGAATATGCAACAAAACTAAATAATAGAAGTTGTTATTTAAGTGGAAATCCAAGCCTTTTATCCTTAAAAAGATGGATTTATCCATATTGGCTAATGTATTTAGGAATTCCAAAAGAAGAATTTCAAAACTACATGATGAGAGATAAAATTGCATTTGATATGGAAAAATATGCATATGAAAAAGAATTAAAGAAAATGAACCTAGAAGAATTTATAGACTTCTGTATTCGAAATAAACGATATATCGTAAGAGAAAACATGAAATCACAATAGACGAGGAGCAGGGGGATTTATGGAAGACAAGATGAAAATATTATTAGACAAAATAAATATTGGAGAAGAATCTTTCCAATATTTTAATGATGCAAAAATCTTGAAAATCAAAGTAAATCCTACAGCTAAAAGTTGGAATATTTTCATTGAAAAAGAAGAACTATTACCAGTAGAAGTCCTACAAGAATTAGAAGAGAAGAAACAAAATCTAGATGAAAATGCCGAATCCATTGAGTTTGTTTTTACAATTCTAAATCCAAACTTAGAAACATATGTTTCTTATTTTAAAGATTATTTCTTAAAACAATGTAAGAAAGAATTAAAAGTGCTTTCTTTATACCAAGAGAGTTTAATCATTGAAAACGACAAATTGTTGTTAGTCGTATCTGATCGACCAGAACAAGAAGCCATGGAAAAAGCTCTTCCAAAGATTCAAAAGTTTTATAAACAAATGGGTTATTCCGAAGAAATTGAAATAGAAGTAAGAGAAGATGAAAATATTCTAGAAAAGGTACAACAAGAATTACAAGAAGAAATCAGTCACATAGAAGGAAAGAAAGAAGAAAAGAAAGAGAAAAAAGAAGCATCTCCTGAAAAGAAAACCTATAAAAGAGAAGCAGTAGAAGAAAATAATGTGATTGGACGAGGAATCAAAGAAGAACCAATTAAGATTAAATCTATTATTGGAGAAGACAATAATGTCGTTATTGAAGCAAAACTATTTGGAACAGACTTCTTTGAATCTCCTAAAACAGACTTTAAGATTATTACATTAAAACTAACAGACTATTCGGATAGTATTTATTCCAAAGTATTTGTAAGAGAAGCTGATGAATATAAACGATTATCTAAAGAATTTAAAGAAGGTAATTGGTATAAAATTAGAGGTGCTTCTGTTAATGATAAATATTCAAAAGAATTAGTAATTAATGCAAGAGATATTTTAAAAATCGATTCAAAAGACTCTTCTCGTAAAGATACATCTGAAGAAAAAAGAGTAGAGTTACACTGTCATACCATGATGAGTCAAATGGATGGAGTTGCACCAGAAACAGATATTGTAAAAACAGCTATGAAATTTGGAATGAAAGCCGTTGCGATTACCGACCACAATGGTGTCCAAGGATTCCCTCATGTTTTTAGTATGGTAACAGATCATAATAAAAACTTAAAAGAAGGAGAAGAACCATTTAAAGCTATCTACGGAGCAGAACTTACTATGATAGATGATTCTGTGGATATTGTGACACGTCCAAATGACGAGGTTATGTTGGATCAGACATTTGTTGTATTCGACTTTGAAACAACAGGTTTTAATGCCGGTGGTGCAGATTCTATCATTGAAATTGGTGCTGTTAAAATCAAAAATGGAGAAATCCTAGAAAGATATGATGAATTAATTAATCCAGGAAGACCTCTTCCTCCTAAAATAACAGAATTAACCAATATTACAGATGAAATGCTAGAAGGAAAAGAAGATGAAGAAACTGCTGTTAAGAAGTTTATTGAGTGGTTTGGAGATTGCCCAATGGTCGCTCATAACGCAAAGTTCGATGTATCTTTCTTAGAGATGGCCTACAATAAATATAATTTGGGTACATTTACAAACCCAGTAATCGATACCTTAGAATTATCAAGAACCATGGATAATACGTATGCAAGACACTCTTTATCCGCATTAGTAAAACGATATGAAGTTCCTTGGGATGAAACTTCTCACCATAGAGGAGATTATGATGCAGAAGGAACTGCATTAGTTTTCCACAAGATGTTGAAGAAATTATCCAATCGTAATATTGAAAAAATGTCTGATTTAGACAAATTAGTTGATAAATCAGAAATTCATAAATATGGTAGTGCTCATCATATTAATTTATTAGTAAAAAATAAAAAAGGATTAAAGAACTTATTCCAATTAGTTTCACTTGCGAACACAACCTATCTATATAAAACACCTCGTATTCTAAGAAGTGTGATTGAAGAACATAGAGATGGATTATTAGTAGGTAGTGGATGTTATGAGAGTGAAGTATGGGATCAAGCAAAATCAAAAAGTGATGATGAATTATCAAATATTATTCGTTTCTACGATTATGTAGAAGTACAACCAGTTGATTGCTATAATCACTTAATTCAAACAAGTGACTTTGCATCTCCTGCAGAAGTAATGGCAAACATTGAAAAGATTATTCGTGTTACCAAAGAAGCAGGAAAAATCATTGTAGCAACAGGAGACGTACATCACATTAATCCAGAAGATAAAATCTATCGTGAGATTATTGTCAATCAAAAAGTACCAGGAGGTGGAAGACATCCTCTTGCGAAAAGTGATATTAAAGAAATACCATCCAATCATTTTAGAACAACCGATGAAATGATGGAAGACTTCCAATTCTTAGGAGAAGAATTAGCACATGAAATTGTCATTGAAAATACCAATAAGATTGCAGACATGTGTGAAATCGTAGAAGTCATTATTGATACAGGTGGTATTCCATTCTCTCCAAGAGTTAAATCAGATGATGGAAAAAGTTACTTAGACTGTCCTGTAGTCGTAACGGATTTGGTTTATACAAAAGCAAAAGAATGGTATGGAGAACCATTACCATATCTTCTAGAAGAAAGAATCGCAACCGAACTATATGGAGATGTTGTTTATAAAATTATTACAGAAAGACATCAAGAGGATGGATTAAAAGCAGATGAATTTGAAAAGATTTGTCATAAAGAACTACATGATGAAATACTAAAAGGATTCGACAATATCAAAAATATGGTTACGGAATATGTAAAAAAGACATCGGAAGAAGAATTAGATGAAAAAGGTCTAGAAAAGAAAGTGAAGAAGACCCTTGGTGGAGTTATTGGAGGAGGATTCGATCCAATTTACTTAATTGCTCAAAGATTGGTAAAACACTCCAATGATGAAGGATACTTAGTTGGATCCCGTGGATCCGTAGGTTCTAGTTTCGTAGCCACCTTAATGGGAATAACGGAAGTAAACCCACTTGCTCCTCATTATCGTTGTGGAAAATGTAAATTAAGTATTTTCGATGATGATGAAGGAAAAGCATTAGGTGCTACATATTCTTCTGGATTTGATTTACCAGATCATGAATGTCCAAACTGTCATATTCCAATGATTAAAGATGGACAAGATATGCCATTCGCAACGTTCTTAGGATTCAATGCCGATAAAGTACCAGATATTGATTTAAACTTCTCTGATTTAAATCAAGCATCTGCTCATGCTTATACGAAAGTGTTATTTGGTGAGAATAATGTATATCGTGCAGGAACGATTGGTACAGTTGCAGATAAAACAGCCTATGGTTTTGTCAAAGGATATTTTGAAGATAAAGGAATTACAGATGTTCGTTCTGCAGAAATAGAACGTCTAGCAATTGGATGTACAGGAGTCAAACGTACAACAGGACAACACCCAGGAGGAATCGTTGTTATTCCAGACTATATGGATGTATCTGATTTTACGCCTTACCAATATCCTGCAGAAGATGCAACCGCAGAGTGGAGAACGACTCACTTTGATTACCATTCGATCGATCAATGTTTATTAAAACTAGATATCCTAGGTCATAGTGATCCAACCCAACTTCGTTTAATTCAAAATCAATCCGGTACGGATATTTTAAAAGTACCATTAGATGATAAAGATACGATGTCTATTTTCACATCGACCAAAGCATTAGGAGTAACCAATGAACAAATCATGTGTCCAACCGGAACCTTAGGAATTCCAGAGTTCGGTACACCATTTACCATATCTTTAGTAGAAGATACAAAGCCTACGACATTTGCCGAGCTTGTTAAAATTTCTGGTCTATCTCATGGTACCGATGTATGGTTAGGAAATGCACAAGAATTAATTCAAAAGAATATTGTTCCATTTAAAGAAACAATCGGCTGTCGTGACGATATCATGGTTTACTTAATGTATCATGGAGTAAAGCCAATTAAAGCATTTAAGATTATGGAGTTTGTTCGTAAAGGAAAAGCATCCAAAGATCCAGATACATGGGCTGAACATGTAAAAACAATGCAAGAAGCTGAAATACCAGATTGGTTTATTAATTCTTGTCAAAAGATTAAATACATGTTCCCAAAAGCACATGCTGCAGCCTATGTTATTTCTGCATTCCGTATTGCATGGTATAAAGTTCATATGCCAGTATACTTCTATGCATCTTGGTTAACATCCAAAGCAACAGATGTAGAAGTAGAAACAATGATTAAAGGATATAATTCCATCAAAGCAAGAATTGAGGATATTCAATCCAAAGGTTATGAAGCAACCAATAAGGAACAAGGTCAATTAGAATCCTTAAAAGTAGCTTTAGAAGCAACTGCAAGAGGAATGAAATTCCTACCAGTAGATTTATATAAGAGTGACGCAACCGTTTGGGTTGTTAATAGTGATAATGAAATCTATCCACCATTTAACGCCATTGAAGGACTAGGAGATACTGTTGCTAAAAATATAGTCGCAGAAAGAGAAAAAGGAAAATTCCTAAGTGTAGAAGATGTACAAAAACGTGGTAAGGTTTCTCAAACACTAATTGATAAGATGAAGGAAATGAACATCTTAAATGATCTTCCAGATTCGAATCAATTAACATTGTTCTAAAAGGCAAGAAATTGCCTTTTTTTTGACAATAATTATACACATGCCTTTCCAATTCAATTGACTGTAAATATAATGTATACTATACTTATAATAGAAGGTAGGGAATGAAAATGAAAAGATTTATAAAATTATGTTTCGTATTTTTATTAGGTGTTATTTTGATTCCAATGGTACATGCAGCAGAGTTACCTAAAACAGGAGTAACTTACTTCATGACATATCCAAATGGAGAAGTAGAAGTAACAGAAGATTATAACGTGGCAATCAATCCACCAGAAAAGTTATTATATACAAAAACAACGAATGCAAATGGTGTTGTTCCTATTTGTGATTGTATGAATCAAGGTACATTAAGATTTGTTCAACATGTACCAAGTGGTTATACAACCAATCAAAGGGAAATAACAATTGATCTTGCAAATGTATCAGGAGATGTATCATTCGTAGATTATAGAGGAGGAAATCCTTCTACAGGAAGAAGCATCCTTGTTATTTTAGGAATTGCTGCTGTTGTAGGAGCTACCATTCTAGTATCAAAGAAAAGTAGAAAAACATTAGTAATTGTACCAGCAATTGCTCTTGCATTAGTAGCATATCAAGTACATGCAGAAGGAAATTGTATAAATGTAAAGATAAAAGATGGTAGTGGAAACCCACTACAAGATGTTGTAGTAGATATTTATGGAACCCCAGTAGTAACTGCCGCACCAGCCATCAAATTAGATGCAAATGGTGGACATTTCATGAATGGAAAAGAATTTATCTATGTTCCACTTCCAAGTGCACAATGTGATGTAGAAGAATTATGGGACTCTATGACAGATGAAGAAGAAAGTTACTATTTAGATAATATTGAAGGAGCTTATCGAGATGGTTATTCTCCAGAAGGATTAATCTATCCAAATGAACCTTTAAGAAATGGAACTGTAGTTCCAATGGATTGGTCTTCCAATGAAGGTGCAAAACTAATCAAGATTGTCGGAAATGGTGGAACATATGATTTCCATGGAGAACCATTAGAAGAACTTGTTTTATATGATGATGTATATCCATATGATTATATAGAAGAATTCTCAAATGGAGAAAACTACTATGTAGGATATGATAATAATGCAGCATGTAGTAACTATACATCTGGTGGAAGTTATATCGGTGACGAACATTTCATTACTAGAAGAGAAGAACAATTCGCACAAGTTTATTACTTATGCTGGAATCCAAAACCAGATGGAATTTATGTAAATGATGTTTTATTCCGTGGAAATGCAGAAAACTGTTTTAACGAAACAGAACATTACTATGCAAGTGATTCCTTTAGTATATACACAAGAGATGATATGATGTATTACATAGCAGGATTCCATATGATAGACGATAATAATGTGGAGTTTATGTTTAGAAAAGAACTTCCAAAAGCATCAGCTCAATATAGAGAATTCACAGGAGATTTGGCTGGTGTAAAACCAATCACAGGAGAAAAAATAACATCTCTTGAAATCATCAAAAATGGACAAGTAGTGGTATCCCTAACAGGAAATGACCTTGTAGAAAATGATGGATATATCTATCAAGTTGGAAATGCATCTAAGAAAGCAGTTTTAGCAAACTTTTTAGGAAACAACATCAATGCATGTTATGGACCAAATGAAGAACAATAACAAAAAGAAGATTCAATCTTCTTTTTTTGTGGTTTGTGATATAATGAAAACATAGGAGGAACTTATGAAGAAAAAATTATTATTCGTATTTGTTTTATTAATATCCTGTTTCATGATTCCTGTTCATGCAGCAGATGAAAACTTTATGGCAGGAGATGACCTAAAAGTTGATAAAGAATCAACTTCTACTGCATTTGTCGCAGGAAGAAATGTAGAAATAACTTCTACAATCGATGGAGCAGCTTTTGTAGCTGGACAAGTAGTTAAAGTATCTAGTTATCAAGACTATTTGTTTGTTGCAGGAGAATCTGTTGTATTAGATCATGCTTCTACGAAAGATGCCTTTGTAGCAGGAAATGTATTATCTTTCAAAGATGGATCTTATAGAGATGTCTATGCAGCAGGATCATCTATTACGATTGATACCAATATTAATCGTAATGCTTATCTAGCGGGAGATGTTGTAACAATCAATCGTGAAATCTATGGAGATGTCTATATCGCAGCTGATAAGATTAAATTAGGAGATAAAGCTTATATTGCTGGTACGATGCATTATCCAAGAGAAAGTAAATTAGATGTTTCAGATTCAGCTAAAATCAACAACAAGAAATCTTATAAAGGAAGAACAGAACCAGAAGTAAAGGTAAAATTATCATTCATTGATACAGTCATTATTCCTGGAATTATTTCTTATTTTTCAATTCTATTAGTATCATTTATCTTACTTGCATTAGGAAAGAAAACATTTGATAAATGGGAAAAAGAAAAGAAAGATGCAGGAACCATCTTCAAATACATAGGACTTGGTTTAGCAGGTTTAATACTAGTTCCAATTGCTTGTGGATTAGTAATGATTACGATTATTGGTATTCCATTAAGTTTAATGGTATTCTGCTTATACTTTATGTTCTTATACTTATCAATCATCCCAACTGCTTACTATGTAGGAAATTGGGCATTCAAAGATGTCATTAAAAACAAATACTTATTACTAGCAGTATCTCTTCTAATCCTAGTTGTTCTAAAGATGATTCCTATTTTAGGAGGATTCATTGGATTTGTATCTCTATGCTTTGGATTAGGAATGCTTATCATGCTTGTAAAAGAGTCAATTAAATTAAAATAACACGTGATAAAACACGTGTTTTTTTATGATATAATGAAGGAGGTGATTGTATGGACCAATTAGTATTAGTAAATAAACAACATCCATTAAAAGAAAACTATTTCCGAGGAGTAGAAATGGTAGAAACAAAAGATATGGATGATGGAACAGTAAGAGTAGAAAAAGAAACTTTTCAACACTTTTTAGAATTACAAAAGTTTTGTAAAGAAAAAGGAATTGATATAGTAATTTCTTCTGCTTACAGAAGCTTATCAGATCAACAAGCAATCTATGACTACTACTTAGAAAAAGAAGGAGAAGAATATTGTGAAAAGTATGTAGCTCCTCTTGGTTGTTCTGAACACCATACAGGTCTTGCAATCGACTTTTATGTAAAAGAAGAAGAAAAAGAAGAATATCCAGAAGCAGATGATGAAATAAACACCTATGAGAAGTATGAACAAATTCATCCATTTTTAAAAGACTTTGGATTTATTTTAAGATATCCAAAAGGAAAAGAAGAAATAACTGGTTATGCTTATGAACCATGGCATATACGATATGTGGGAAAACTAGTAGCAAATTTAATCGATGAACAAAAATACACATTAGAAGAATATAAAGAACATTTCTCAGGAGTCCTTGTGATCAATAAAGAAAAAAATATGACATCTTTTGATGTAGTGGAAGAAGTAAGTAGACTTCTAGGTATTAAAAAAGTAGGGCATACAGGTACCTTAGATCCAATGGCAGAAGGAGTCTTAATTGTATGCTTTGGAGAAGCAACCAAAATAGGAGAACTAATCACAGCTTATGATAAAGAATATATTGCAGAAGCAAAACTAGGAATGGAAACAGATACCTATGATACAGAAGGAAGAGTCATGAAAGAAACAGAAGTACCAGAAAACTTACCAATCGAATCTGTTATTTCTTCCTTTCAAAAAACATATCTTCAAGAAGTACCAATCTATTCAGCAGTCAAAGTAAATGGAAAAAAACTATATGAATATGCAAGAGAAGGAAAACCAGTAGAATTACCTAAAAAAGAAGTAACCATTCAAGAAATAGAATTATTAAGTCATACCAAAGATACTATAAAATTCCGTGCAAAAGTAACAAAAGGATGTTATATCAGAAGCTTAATTCATGATATCGGAAAAGAATTAGGAATAGGAGCTACCATGACTTCTTTAGTAAGAACCAAACAAGGAAATGTATCGATTGAGGAAGCAAACACCCTAGAAGACCTAAAACAAGGAATTTGTCATATCAATTCCATAGAAGATGTTTTACCATTTCCAAAAATAGAAGTAGATACTGACTTAGAATTTAAAATTCGAAATGGTGTAAAATTAGAGAATACTTGGAATATAAAAGATAAAGTATTGTGGAAGAATCAAGAAGGAAAACTCTTAGGAATCTATGAAGTAAAAGAGAAGCAACTAAGAGTGTGGAAGAATTTTCATAAC
This sequence comes from uncultured Caryophanales bacterium, assembly GCA_946402785.1. Classification (GTDB taxonomy): domain Bacteria; phylum Bacillota_I; class Bacilli_A; order RF39; family UBA660; genus UBA3789. The sequence goes on from CAMIXP010000015.1 coordinate 11,898, forward strand.
TAAAGGAAGAGTTCTTCCTTTTTTTATTTTGCAAAATAAAGGATTATTTGACTTTAAACAACAGATGTGTTATAATTTATGAACCTTTTGAGGAAGAAGAAAAGAATTCAGGGGGCGAACTTTATGAGTCAAGAAATCGTGAATTATTATGAATTTTTAGGAGTGAAACCAAACTGTACAGAAGAAGATTTAGATTTCCATTATCAAGAAATTATTAAATTTTTAAGTCCAGAGTTTCATCCTGAAAAAACATATACCAAAAAAGATATAGAAGAAGTAATGGAACAATTAGATGGAGTAAACGAAGCTTATCGTGTTTTAAAAGATCCAAAACTAAGAAGAGCACATGATGAAGCATTAAAAAGAAAAGTAGAAGTACCAACTCCTCAAACAAGAATCTTAGAACAACCAAGAAAAGTAGAACAACCAAGAAGAGTACAACAACCTAGAAGACCAGAAATAAGACCAGTCACACCACCAAGAAGAGTTTCAACACCACAAGTAGAATCAAGAAGAATGAAAGAAAAGAAAACGTTCTGGCAAAATGTAAAAGATTCTTATCGAGCAGTAAGATTAGATGAAAGAAACTTTTCATTTAAGAAAAGACATGCCAAAATGTCAGAAGCATTTGATGATAAATATGCAAAGAAAGTTACATCTATTCCAAAAGAAATATTATTCTACACAGGAAAAGGAACAGCTCATGTATTCTTAGAAACTTTCTATCAATTATCAAGATTATCTTATATAAACAAAGATACTGTTACAAAATATGTAATTCGTAATAGACGTTTAATTGCAGCAGCTGCCTTAATTGGAATCATGGCTTCCTGTGGAGGACCTGCAAAAGAAGAACCAATTGCAGAACCACAAATCGTAAGAGTAGAGGTTCCAGCACCAGAGGTAACAGAACCAATTAAAATAGAAGTACCTGCAGAAGAACCACGTTTAGTATTAACTCGTCATTACACCATTGTAGCGGGAGATACCTTATCAAGACTTGCCAATAATGCAAACTCATCTGTCGAAGAATTAAAAAGAATCAATGGTTATGAAGATGATAAAATCTATTTCGGACGTAAGATGTTAATTCCATATACAATCGATCGAGAAGATTTAGAATACTATACAGAAAGTATTAAGATGAATGACTTTAGTTTAGAGGAAATTGCAAATGCCTATGAAACAGATTTAGAGACATTATATCAATTAAATAATGGAGCTATTATCTATACAAATGGTAAGTATTATGCTTTATCAAATACCATCTTAGTACCAAGATTTCATTCAAAACAAGAAGTAGAAGCATTAAAAGCAGAAAAAACAAACACAAATCATTAAAAACCATTTGTAAAATGGAAAAAATATGTTATAATACAAACTGAAAGGAGTGGGAAAGAAATTTACCCACTCTTATTGTTTATTTTTATTAGGAGGTGAGTTATGAAAAATAAAATTGCGAAACTAGTAGATGACTCAATCAAAGACTTAGGAGTATTTGTGGAGGACGCGTTTACTAGCACAGAGGAAGGAAAGAAAATCTTTAACATTGTCCTTGATAGTGAAGAAGTAATTGATTTAAACAAAGTAACAGAAGCCTCTAGAATTATTAATAAAATAATGGATGCAAATGAGAGTTTATTAGAAGATGCCGATGAACTTGATATTTACTCTAAAGAGAAGGGAGATAATAAATAAAATGGCAAAAGCAAAAGCAGAAACAGAATTCAAAATGAATGGAGCAGAATTCAAAAAAGCATTAGACAATATCGTAAAAGAAAAAGATATTGATCCAGAAGTAGTTTATAGTGCAATGGAGTTAGCATTAACTTCAGCATATAAGAAAAACTTCAATTCAAAAACAAATGTAAAGGTATTATTTGATCGTGATACAGGGGAGATTAAAGTATATTCATTCTTAACAGTAGTTCCAGATGATAAGATGACAAAAGAAGAATATGAAGATGCTTTATTTGAACGCTATGCAGAAGACGATGAATTAGATACAAAACCAGATGAAGTAGAAGAAAATGTTGAAGAAGCTGTTGAAGGAGAAGAACCAGCAGAAGAAGCAACAGAAGAAAAAGAACAAATTTCATTCTTCAATCCAGAAACAGAAATCAAATTAGCAGATGCTAAGAAGATTGATAAAGCATTAGAAATAGGAGATACAATCGATACAGAAGTAACTCCAAAAGACTTCGGACGTGTTGCAACATCAACTGCAAAACAAGTCGTAATGCAAAAAATTAGAGAAGCTGAAAGAAATAGTATCATGGAAGAATATGGTGATAAACAAGATGAATTATTAATTGGTACTGTTGCTCTAGAAGATACAGATAACTACTTTATTGATTTAGGAAGAACAAATGGTATCTTACCTAAGAAAGATTGTATCCCAGGAGAAAAAATTGAAATGGGATCTCAAATTAAAGTATATGTATCAAAAGTAGATAATAATGGAAAGAGTCTATTAATTCTATTAAGCAGATCACACTATGGATTTGTAAAGAGACTATTCGAATTAGAAATTCCTGAAATCAATGATGGTACCGTTATGATTTATAGTGTCGCAAGAGATCCAGGGAATAGAAGTAAAGTAGCTGTTTACTCTGAAAATCCAAATGTAGATCCAATTGGAGCATGTATTGGAGAAAAAGGTTCTAGAATTGCTAGAATTATCAATGAATTACATGGAGAAAAACTAGATGTTGTTAAATATGACACAGATCCAGCTGTATTTATTGAAAACGCATTATCACCAGCAAAGAACTTAACAGTAGCTATTACAGATCCTAAGAAATTAGAAGCAATGGTTATTGCAGATGGAGACAATTTCTCATTAGCAATTGGTAAAAAAGGACAAAATGCCCGTTTAGCAACTCGTTTAACGAAATTCAAGAAGATTGATATTAAAACAACAGAACAAGCAAGAGAAGCAGGAATTAACTTTAGATAGGAGGATCCTATGAAAGTAAAAAAAATACCATTAAGAACTTGTGTCGTAACAAAAGAATCTTTACCAAAAGGAGAATTACTACGTGTTGTTAGAACACCAGAAGGAAATGTCTTAGTAGATACAACAGGAAAACAAAATGGTAGAGGAGCTTATATCAAAAAAGATTTAGCTGTTTTAGAACAAGCAAAGAAATCTAAAATCTTAGAAAAACGACTAGAGTGTACAATAGAGGAAAGTGTCTATGAACAAATAAAAAATGAAATAGAAAAGTGAGGTGGAAGTTTATGATGACTTTAGAAGATTATGCATTAGATGTCGGAAAGACAGTAGAAGAAATTAAAGCATTATGTGATAAAGTAGGAATTGACTATCAAGATGAGAATTCATTATTAGATGATATCAGTATCACCTTATTAGATAATGAGTTACAAGATGCAGAAGACTACGTAGAAGGGGACGTAGAGGATCTTGAAGAAAAAAGACTAGAAGAAGAAGTAGAAGATAAAGCAGAAGAATTAGCATACAATACAAAAATCGATTTAGAAACAACATCTTTTACAAAAGTAAAACCAAAGAATTCTCAAAAAACAGAGAATACAAAAAAAGACTTTCTAAAGGAAAGAAAGAAAATCTATAAACATAGAGAAAAACTACAAAGTAATGAAGTAGAACAAGATGAAAATGTTATTCTTTATAAAAAAGGAATGACCGTAACAGAACTTGCAGAAGCATTAGAACAAAAACCAGTAGACATTGTAAAGAAATTAATGTCACTAGGAGTTATGGCTGGAATCAATCAACCTGTTGATTATGATTCAGCAGAAGTAATTGCTTCTGAATTTGATAAAGTATTAAAGAAAGAAGAAACAGCTGATATTTCTAATTTTGAAAATTATGAAATTGAGGACCGTCCAGAAGACTTGGAAGAAAGACCTCCTGTTGTTACGATTATGGGACACGTTGACCATGGTAAAACAACATTACTAGATGCTATCCGTAACACAGATGTTGTTGCTGGAGAAGCAGGAGGAATCACCCAAGCAATTGGAGCTTATTCTGTAAGATGCAATGGTAAACTTATTACTTTCATCGATACACCAGGACATGCTGCTTTCACAGAAATGAGAGCACGTGGTGCTAGTATTACCGATATCGTAATTATCATTGTAGCTGCTGATGATGGTATCATGCCACAAACAGTAGAAGCAATTGACCATGCAAAAGCAGCTGGAGTACCAATTATTGTTGCCATCAACAAAATTGATAAGCCAGAAGCAAATCCAGATAGAATTATGACCGCATTAGTAGAAAATGGTCTAACTCCAG
>CAMIXP010000016.1 GCA_946402785.1 uncultured Caryophanales bacterium
CATAAATATCATCCGGAATATGCTCAAGGAGAAGGAGGTTTATTAAGACACTCCAAAGCCGCTATGAGAATTGGATTTGAATTATTAAGTAATCCAGCAATCGGAGACAAATATACGAAAAGAGAAAAAGACTTAATGTTAATGTCCCTTCTTGTACATGATGGATTAAAATTAGGAATGCCTCAAGAAAAATATACGCGTTTTGATCATCCTATTTTAATGGGACAATTCGTAGTAGATCATAAAGATGAAATTGGACTATCCGAAGAAGATGCCAAATTCATGCAAGATGTCATTAAAACCCATATGGGAAATTGGACAACAGATTATAATGGAAATGAAGTATTAGAAAAGCCAACAACAAAATATCAGAATTTTGTTCATATGTGTGATTTTCTAGCATCAAGAAAATGCATCCTTGTACCATTTGATAAAGAGAATAAAATAAGTGTCTAATAGACACTTGTTTTATTGTAGAAGAACAATTCTTTTGATAAAATAAAGATAGAAGAAGGTGGTTAAAATGAAAAGAAGAAAAAAGGTGACAAAGAAGAAAGTATATCAAACAGCTATGATAACAGTTGCTTTAATCTTAATCGTTTTAGCCTTTTCTTATTGGTTAAATACAACCGAATGGTATCAACCAAAAATCAACGAGTTATCCGCAAGTTATATTTCGCTAAACAATAATAATACAACGGATATGTTAAAAATAACCAATCTTCATAAACTATCTACAAGAAAAGGAAAGAAAAATAGTAATCCTTGCAAACAAGATATTTTAATCACAGGAGATTCTAATCAAAACTATCAAATTGTTTTATATCATTTAGGAAATATATTAGATGATCAATATGTATATTATCAACTTACAAGTGAGGAAGCAACCGAAGTAACAGGAAACTTATCCAATGCACAAGACACATACGATGGTGGAAAAAGTATCTTTGAAGGGAATTTAAAAGATGGAAAAAACTGGAAATTAAAAATGTGGGTAAATAAAAAATATCCAGGAGAAGTAAAAAACATTGCTTATGAAATTCGAATCAAAGAAGCAGGTGAGTAGAGTGAAGGGGAAAATAATTGTCATAGAAGGAACAGATTGTTCTGGAAAAGAAACACAATCAAAACTATTAGAAAAGAAATTAAAAGAACAAAAAAAGAAATGTGTAAGATTTAGTTTTCCAATGTATGATACTCCAACAGGGAAAATTGTGGGAGGAGACTATTTAGGAAAACCAGAAATATCCCCATCTTTGTTTACAGAAGGTGCTGTTAATGTAGATCCTCATGTTGTATGTCTTTATTATGCAGCTGACAGAAAATACAATATGCCAAAGATAGAAGAATATTTAAAAAAAGGATACTATGTAATCCTAGATCGTTATACAACATCCAATCTAGCTCATCAAGGAAGTAAAATAAAAGATCCAGATGAAAGATTTAATATGTATCAATGGATTGATAAATTAGAATATTGGTTATTAAAATTACCAAAACCAGATCTAACAATCTTCCTTCATGTTCCATTTGAAAAAACAGTAGAACTAAGAAAGAATCGAGAATTCATTGATGAACACGAAAAGTCAGAAGAACATTTAAAAGGAGCCGAAAAAGCATATATTGAATTATCAGAGTTATATAACTGGCATCGAATTGAATGTATTCGAAACGATGAATTAAGATCGATAGAAGATATTAATCAAGAAATATTAGAGATTGTAAAAGAATTATAAAAAAAACACATCAATTTGATGTGTTTTTTATTGTACTGGTGTAACGGTTGCAACAGGAGTAGCAATATCAGTAGTAGCAGGCGTTGCAACATAATAAGCATTTGGATCGGCAACAGGTGTTGTAACAGGTTGTCCATTAACATCATAAACCGTTATAGGATTAACAGAATAATCAATTGGTACTGCTTCTGTAGGAGCAGCCATCATAACAGGTTCAGTAAGTGGTGCTGTCATAACAGGTTCTGTTGGAGCAACAGCAGGTTGTGCATAAGCAGCATTTGGATCAGCAACAGGTGCCGTATAAGCATATCCTGTATTTGGATCGATATAAGGTTGTGCAACAGCAACTGGTTGTTGTACAGGAGCAGCAGCGGTCATATCCATGCCAGCAACAGGAGCAACTTCAGCAACTTGTGTAACAGGAGATGCAACAACAGGTGCTTGAACAGCCATTGTCATATCCGTAACAGCAGGTGGAACAACTTGTGCATTTGGATCAACTGGTGCAGTTACCTCAACAGGTGTAGTTACCTCAGCAGGAGCAGGCACTATTTCTGGAACAGCTTCAATCTCTGGAACAGCAGGAGTCGTCTCCATTGGTGTTACCGTTGGCATGTCTAAACTATCAACAGATGCAGCACTTGGAACCGTAACAACTGGATTATCAACTTGAGCAGCAGCTTCTAAAGAAGAAATATCAACAGCATTGTTGGCATCTTCAAGGGTTGGTGTTTCAGTACCTTCCGTACCAGCAACTTCTGCTGCAAAGGCAGGAGGTAATAAAATCGTTCCTTCTTCTGTATTACTATTAGTTGGAGGAGCTTCAATCAAACTATCTGGGTCTTCTTGTACCTCTTCCTCAACAGGAATAGTTTCTTTGATTTCAGTAGCAATTTCATTTTCATAGTTATCGTCATCTTCATTTTCAATTTCAATCGTACGATATACTTCCTCAAAAGAAGTCTTTCCCTCTAAACATTTAATTAAAGCATCTTGTAACATGGTAATGGTTTTTCCTGTATAAACCATTTTTGCAAGATCTTTTTTATCTAATTTTTCATTACTCAAAGCTGCACGAATGTCTTCATCTAACTCTAATACTTCGTGGAAAGCAATACGACCGTGGTATCCACGACGACAATGTTCACATCCACGAGGGTTTGCATCCCAAACATGTGCAACATCCATATTCATGAATTTCTTAAAGACTTTCTTTTCATATTTCGTTGTTTCTCTTTGATAACGACAATCAGGGCAAAGCATTTTTGCAAGTCTCTGAGAAATAATACCAGATAAAGCAGTTGATAATAAGTAACGTTCAACATCCATATCTAGCAAACGTTCAATCGTAGCTAATGCGTTGTTGGTGTGGATAGTAGACAAAACTAAGTGTCCTGTGATAGAAGCACGTACAGCAATTTGCGCAGTTTCAGAGTCACGGATCTCTCCGATAAGAATAACGTTAGGGTCCTGACGTAAGATAGAACGAAGTGCTGCCGCGAATGTCATACCAATATCGGCATTAACTTGAACTTGGTTGATTCCCTCAATGTTCATTTCGATTGGGTCTTCAACGGTAATAACATTTGTTTCCGGTTTATTTAATCCTTGTAAAATAGAGTAGGTAGTGGTAGATTTACCAGAACCAGTAGCTCCAGTCGTAAGAATGATACCATTTGGTAAATTCATCATTCTCTTAATCTTTTCCAAGTTATTTGGATGGAATCCTAAAGTATCAATTCCTTCCAAGCTTCGTGAATAATCCAAAATACGGATAACGATCTTCTCACCTAAGTTTAATGGTAGAGCAGACACACGCATATCCAAGTATTGATCTCCAAAGTTTCCTTTAATAGCACCATCCTGAGGTAGACGAGACTCAGTAATGTTCATATTAGCCATAATTTTTAATCTGGTAGTTAAGTTTTTCTCATAAGCTTTTGGTACGAACGTATAATCTTGACAATCACCGTCAATTCTAAATCGTACCATCATTCCTTCTCCACGTGGATCGAAATGAATATCGGAAGCACCGTACTTAGCAGCTGCAATAATGATGTAGTCTGCAATTTGCGTTACAGGCGTCTTTGTAAAATCAAAAGACACCATGAAACTCTCGGTACCTTTTTGAACTCGTTTGACATCAAATTGGACCATCATTTCAACCCCTTTTGTCTACTTTCTATGGTATTTTACTATAATATAGTATATAATAATTTTGAAAGAATAGCAAGGATAGGGAGAATGAAAAAATGAAAAAATTAAACTCAAAAGGATTCATTCTTGCAGAAACGTTAGTAGTTACGGTTTTCTTAATGGTTATCTTTACAATGATTTACGCAAACTTTTATCCATTAATTGGTGAATATGAAAAAAGAGAAAACTATGATGACGTGGATGGAAAGTATACAGCGTATTGGATTAAAAAAATAATTGAAAGTAATGCATATACACTAGATCCTCAAGATATTAGTACCATGAATAAATGGGGATTTGTACGTTTTGAATGTAGTAATGTCAGTGTTGAAAACAACCAACAAGAAATGTGCATGAATCTAGTTAATGCCTTAGAAATCTCTAACTGTGATAGTTATGGAAATGGTTGTGATGCTTTTATTACCAGATACACCATTGGGAATGAAGATGGTCCAAATCAACCAGCCAGTTTTAAAGGAACAGTAAGAGGAACAACGGTCATTAGAAGATGGAATGAAATATGTGCATCTACTGCAAATCCAACTAGTGCAGAAGCAGCAACAGCAAATGACACAGCTTGCGCAACCGTTGCATTTAGAGAATGTTGTAGACAAAAGGGATTGTCTACTTGTACGACCCCTGTATTAGAAGGACATTTTGATAATTATTCAACTCTTTATTCTGATATTGGAAAAACAGATGATTATGACAAAATTGCAGAATATTGTAATAAACGTTTAACGAAAAAGTCCTTTGCGTCTTCTACAAAAGACTATGTATTATCATTACCAAATTACACAATTCCTCATACAACAACAGGTGCAAAATATAGAGTAATTGTCATTGCTCATCATAAAAAAGATAATAACAATTATTATTCATTCTCAACGATGGAGGTGATCAAATAATGAATCAAAAAGGATTTACCACCGTCGAAGTATTAATGTGTTTCGTCATTATTTCTATCGTTATGATGTCAATGTTCTCAACCATTTCTGCTTTCAATGAAAAGAAAATTCAAGAGTCTTATCGAGCTCGTGTTTATGAATTTAAAAATGGAATAACAAACGTTATCCAAGCAGATATGATTAAAAGAGGTCTAACTTACGCAAAAGTATCTGATAATGCTCATACACCAGGAGATGAAGAAGGAAGAACCATCTTTGTAGATTTAACATTCCGTGATGGGGTGAAAAAAAGACTCGTTGTACATCAAAGATTTGCAAGAACAACGTATCGTATTGAAGGAGATAATTTTGACGATGAATTCTATATTGAATATGGAGTTCCTAAAGATGAAGCAGCTGGTATTGCAGGAGATATGATTCGTTATGAATTACCAAATTTAGGACAAACGAAAGGTTTTTATAGTGAAACAAGTAGAACCTATATTCCAGCAGATCATCAAGATAAATGTTATCAAAATATTCAAAGAACAATTGAAATGCCATGTGTTGTTGCACAAGACTTTCAAATCAATAATATTTCAATCAATGTTTCCAATGAACAAGATCCAGATGTAGAAAGCCACGTATTAAATATCTATATTGGTTTCTATCATCCAAACTTAGGAACAAAATATGCTATTAATATTGTTACACCAATCGATTATCAATCAAGTAGTGCCGATCAAAATGATCGTTTTGATACAACACCAACCGATAAAACAAGCACAACACAAATCTTTTATCCATAGAATAAAAGTACTCAAATTAGAGTACTTTTTTGATATAAAAAAATGACAAGTAGTCAATTCTTTCTCGTATTTTCATATATATTTGAAGGGATGTTTGTTATAATAATTATAAGGTGATAAAATGTTCAAAAAATTATGTAAAAACCTTTTAGAACTGATCAAAGAAGAATATAAATTTATCATCTTCATGATTGTATTTATCATCATCATGGAATTCCCACTAGACTACTATATTGTACTAGGTGGAGGAGTCAGTGATGCATCCAAAAGAATTGAAGTAGTAGATAAACATAAAAGTGAAGGAAGCTTGAACATCAGTTATGTATCACAAGTAGACGCAACCCTTCTATTTTATGGATTAAGTTATATTATTCCAACTTGGGAAAGAGAAGATGCCAATTTATATAAATATACAGAAGAAGAAAACTTAGAAGATATTCAATTTAGAGGAGATCTAGATTTAAAAGCAGCTAATGGAAATGCAACGTATTGGGCTTATACTTTAGCAAACAAAGAAGTAGAAGAAACATCTTCTAAGATGTATGTCATCATTACGTTTCAAGAAGATTATCCTACAGATTTAAAAGTAGGAGATGAAGTATTAGATATTGATGGAAAAAGATTTGAAACAGTAAGTGACTATTCGGAATATATTCAAACAAAAGAAGTAGGAGATTCAGTATCCATTCGAATCAAAAGAAAGAAAAAAGAACAAACGATTACTTCGAAAGTATATGAATCAAAAGAAAGAAAAATACTAGGAATTGGTCTACAAGTAGTAAAAGATTATAAAACAAATCCAGAAGTAAAAATCAGTTTTGGAAAAAATGAATCTGGTCCATCAGGAGGATTAATCACAACCTTAGAAATCTATAATCAGTTAACAGAAAAAGATATTACAAAAGGATATACAATTGCAGGAACTGGTACCATTGAAGAAGATGGAACCATTGGACAAATTGGTGGAATTGAACATAAAATTCTAGGAGCCGCAACGGCAAAAGCAGATATCTTCTTATCTCCAGGAGGAGACAATTATAAAGAAGCAAAAGCTTATATCAAAAAGAAAAAATTAAAAATCAAATTAATCGAAGTAGACACCATAGAAGACGCTATCAAAAGTTTGGAGGGATTGGATTGAGAATCGGTGTAGATATGGATGATACTATCTGCAACACAACAGATATCATTCAAGATCGTCTAAACGATTATTCGGAAGAGTTAGGAATGAATCCATTAGATATTATCAACGATGAAGAATTAAGAAATAACTTCTTTGCTATTTATGGAGAAGATATTTATACAAACGTAGAAATCAAAAGAAATGCATCTTCTGTCTTAAAAAGACTACGTGCTAAAGGAAATCAAATCATTATCATTACCGCAAGAAGAGGAGAGTTCTCTTCATCCCATACCAATGCATATGAAGTTACAAAAAAATGGTTAGAAGACCATCAAATAGAAGTAGATGAAATCATAACGTCCGCATATGGAGAAAAAAGAGCAGAAATCATAAAAGAAAAAGAAATAGACTGGATGATTGATAATGATCCATATAATTATAGACAAGTAGTATCCTTAGGAAAGAAATGTTTATTATTTGATGATCGAGAAGAATATGCGTTAAGAGAAAACTATGTAACCAATTGGTTAGATGTTGAAAAATATTTGGAAGGAAGTAGATAAAATGAAAAAATATATAAAATTATTAATCATTCTATTACTAGTAGGAATTACACTACCAGTAAAAGCAGCCAACTATGCTTTTAAAGAATTAATTCCACAAGATATAACAACAACCATCCGAGGAAATACATTTTTATATAAAAACTTAACCTATCAAAATGGAGTCGTAAAATTTGAATTAATTAAAAACAATTCCAAAGAAAAGAAACCATTATCAGTATCCATTGGATTATTTGATGAAAAAGGAAAAAACATCGGTATTATTAATTACTGTTCTGCAGAACAAGCTCTAAATTCCAAAGAAGAAAAAGAAAACTTTATCATTGATATTAACGGATCAAGTATGGAAACAGGAAAAACATACAAAGATATCAAATATATTTCTATTTTAGGAGAAAACAGTACCTGTAGATTGGGAGGATCTCAAGAATTTATCGGACAAACAGTAGAAGAAATTGGTATGGCAAGAAACAACCAACTAACAAGTAGTGAACTTTTAATTGTTAATATTTTTAAAGTTCTATTAGTTGCGTTAGTTCTATTATTTGTTTATAAATTCTTATTCACAGGAGCTTATCGAAACATGGATGGGGAAGATGTAAGACAAGAATATGCTTATATCAATAAAGAATTAAGAAAAGAAAGAGAAAGAGAATTAAAAGAACATCCTCCAAAACCAAAAGAACCAAAAAAAGTAAAATCAGACGAAGTAATAGAACAAGAAAGAATTCAAAACGAAAAAGACAAAGCAGATGATTCAGATCTACATCATATGTATAAATAAAAAGAAACCAAAAGTTTCTTTTTTTCGTGTATAATAAAAGTGGTGATGTTATGAAATATGTGTATGTTTTAAATCGTTTCAGTTTAAAAGATAAATTGAATCCACTCGTAGATAAAATCAAAAAAGTATCTGAAAAAAGAAAGATGGATTATGTAATTGAGATTAATAATGAAAAAACATCAACAGAAGACATCGTAAGAAAATATAAAAAAGAAAAAGTGACCTTTCTCGCAGTAGGAGGAGACGGAACTATCAATCGTATTGTGAATAGTATGAATCATGAAAAGAATATCCTAGGGATTATTCCATCTGGTACAGGAAATGATTTTAATAGAGCATGCCTAGAATTAATCAAAAAGAAAGAAACAAAAATAGACTTAATTAAAATCAATCAAAAATTCTTTATCAATGTAGCCTGCTTTGGAATTGATGCTGATATTGGAAATAATAGTAATGTTGTTCATAGTAAATGGATTCCTGAAAAACAAGGATACAATATCAGTTTATTAGTTCATTTTGTAAAGTATAAAACAAAACCAGCCAAAGTATTCTATAACGGAAAAACATGGGAAGATGAAATGACAACGATCGCCATTTGCAATGGACGTTATTATGGGGGAGGATACAAAGTAGGATATCAGTCTCTCTTAGATAATGGAACGGTTGATTTATACATGGTAAATAAGATGAATAAACTCCAAATGGCCACTTTAATCATGGGCATGAATAAAGGACGTCATGAACATTCACCTCATACAACCAAAGTACAAGTAAAGAAATGTACGATTGAATTTGAAAAACCAGTAACGGGAAATATAGATGGAGAAGAAATAACAGCCAAGAAATTCGAAGTAGAGGTAATTCCAAAAGGAGTAACCATTTACTACGATCGTGATTTAATAGCAGACATCAACACGCTTTGACAAAAACGGCAAAATGTGCTATAATGTAATCATGAGAGGGAGTAGTTCCATCATTTGATGAAATAATTCAACAACCGAAAATTATTTTCTGGATTATTTATAAAGAACAAGACTTTTATGGAAACATAAAAGTCTTTTTTCATAAAATAATCGTACAGAGGCATCAATAGATGCAGGAATTCAACAACCGAAACTATAATGGCTTATAGATTCTGGATTCCTGTGAAAGAGCAAGACTTTTATAGAAATATAAGGGTCTTTTTTTCATATAAAGAAGACCTAGAAGGAGAGATTGATATGAGAACAATCATAACCAACGGTCAATTATTAACCATTCGCCAAATCAAGGAATTATCAAGCATAGAATATCGTGACTTGTATTTCTCAAATCCGAATGGAAAACAAAAATTAGTTCCAGGGTTCATTATTACTTATGGACCCAATAACACCATTCTTTATATGACAAGTGCAGATCCTTACTTTGATGAATTTGTAAGAAAAGTACGAGAAGTATACCTAGAAGAAAAAGATCATGTCATTAGTGAAGGAATCATGGGGAAACAATATATCCAAATTGATGACTTAACGAAAAGCATGTTAATAAATGGAGAACTTGAAAGTACCAGTGAATTATACAAGGAATATGCAAAAGAATATTCCTATCAAGAATCATTATTGATGGAAGAAGATAAAGTAAAAGCTTTATTCCCAGTAATCGAATATCACTTAAAAGAAACATTAGAAAGATGGGAAACCAGAATAACAGATATAAAGCTATCAGGTGGAGTAAACGGAGTTTATTATTTAAACGCAAAAGTGAATCAAAAACCAAGTATCATTCCAATCTATTTTGAACCAAAAGAAGATGGATGGAAAGTAACATTGGGAAATCTTTTTGAAAGATCCATTCCACTACAAATAGAAGGACATTTATCAACCAATGGAATCTTCGTATCCGCAAGAATTCCAGAATATGAGTATGAAGATGATACGTTCTATCAGATTCGAAACAACCGAGTTTGGAAAGAAAGAGAAATCTATCAAAAAGAAAGAATGATCCATTATGAAACAAAGGACCTTCCAGTAACGAGTAAGAAAGAACCACAAGAAGTTTATGAAATGGATGCAAGTGCCAAGAAAATTGAATGGTATGAACTTCCATGGAATAGTTATTTAGGTATTTATGAAGATAAATGGTACATGACAGATGAAGGAGAAAGACAAGAAGAAGAATCTCCTCATAGAATGGTCGAAAATAAAATCGTGTATCTATCAAAAACACAAGATACCATCTGGACAAAAGAAATCGCAAGTAAACGATATCACAGAAAAAAAGATGACCGAACAGTAGGCGGAAATATCCAATTAGACTATATGAATAAAAGAAGAATTGGAAAACTATCCAAAGATGCAGCTTTAGTAGAAACCCACTTCACAAGAAATGGAGTAACCGGTAAATACAAAGAAGCATTATCAGGAAAATATTTTTATCAAATTTATCAACCAGATTTAACAAAAGAAAAAGCAAGATTTATTGATCAAAACGATCAAGTAGATGAAAAAACAGATTTATTTGATCCAAAACAATATATAAAGGAGACGATGTAATTATGGGAATTTTCAATAAAAATGAAGAAGTAAGACAATATAATTTGTTAATCAATAGAATCAATAATACAAGATTCGATGAGTATGTAAAAAATGTATTCATTGAGTATGTAAATCAATTAAAAAAAGGACGTCCAAATGATTTCGGAGACATGGAAACATTATTCCGTGTAATGAATGAATTATGTGACAGTAACTTTGAAGATGAAACAGATGCAAAAGAACATTTAAATAATGTCATTGCAAACTATCACTTATTAGTAAATAAAGACGATCCAAATGTAGAAAACGCAAAGAGTTATTTTATTGAAGAATTTGTAAATACAAATGGAATCCTTTATCAACAATACTTTGATGAAGGAATGTATGCCTTATTTGCAGATAAAAAAGACTACTTTGAAATTATGGATAAGATTCGTTTAAATGAAACATTAACTGATAGAATCGATGCAATCATAGGGTATGCTCATCAAGTAGGTAAATATTGTATGACACAAGATATCTTAAAAAGAGACATCTTAGCATACTTAGATGGATTAGAAAACGTAACCGACGATGATGTAGAAAAATATGGAGAAATGGAATTAGACAGAGCCAAAAGAAGAATCGGTGTTTATAACATCAGTTCAGAAGAATTAGCTTCTGTAGACTCAAAACTAAGAAGAGTAGAAGGTTACTTAGAAGAATTCGGAACCTACATGGCAAATGTAGAAGAAGAAAAAAGAGCCATCACTTCTTTAGTAGATACAGGTCGTAAAGAAATTCAAAGAGCAAAAACAGAATCTGTAGAAGCTTTAAAACAAATGATTGCTCAACAAAAACAATTATTAATTCAAAAATTAGATGAAAAAGTATTAGACATTGAAGAATCATTACAAGGAAAAAGTGATGAAGTATTCCGTCAAATATTAGAATCATATCAAGACCGTGTAGAAGAATTCAGAAAAATATTTGAAGGATACAGTGTATCTGCTAGTAAAGATTTAATTGCTATTCAAAAAGATGCTCAAAAATCATTAGAAAGATTAAAAAAATATGCTACAGATGAACCACTTCTACAAGAAATGATGAAACGTCTAGAAGAACAAAGTGCTTATCGTGATCAAATCATTCAATTAGTTGCCAAAGAAGAAGAGTTAAAAGAAAAAGCAAAAGAAGAAACACCATCTGCAACTACAAAGGCTACTCCAGAACCTGTGGTAATTCCAGGATATGATCGTATCATGGTACCTTATCGTAGAATTGTATTACCTGAAAAGATTAATACGATGATTAATCCATATCTAGATGAAAGAATTCCTTTCACGAAAAGAAAAGAAGAATTATTAAAAAGAATCGAAGAAAAGGAAAAAGAAGGAGAAATCTTCCATAAAAAAGTAAAAGAAATTGCAATCGACTTAATGGAAGGAGACTGGCCATATTTATGGGGACCTTCTGGAACAGGAAAAAGCTATATGGTAAAACAAGTAGCTAGCTTACTTGGAATGGATTTCATGAAAGCTGGTAAGATTACAGAACCTTATTCTGTATTAGGATACAATGATCCACAAGGAAGATTCTGTTTTACTCCTACCTTCGTAGCTGCTTTATATGGACACCTATTATCATTAGACGAATTCGACAATGGTAATACAGACACACAAGTAGTATTAAATGATATCTATTCAGAATTATTAAATAAATTAGAAGATCCAAGTGAAACATGTGAAGTTATTTTCGGAACCGATGTTCCAGTAGATATTAACCCTAACTTCCGTATGATTTCAGCTGGTAACACATCTGGTTCAGGAGAAAACGAAGCATTCTCATCACGTGGAAAAATCGATGAGTCAATTCAACAAAGAATGACTCCTATCTATATCGATTTCGATGATAGAGTAGAACAAAAAATATTAGAAGGATATCCAGTATGGTATAAATTCATTACAGACTTCAGAAGAATCTGTACAGAATATGCTGAAAATAATGGATTATCTTCTACTTTAGGAGCAACAACGACAAGAGACGCTGCTGCTATTAAAAAATATATTGATCACAATAGTAAAACCATTGACCAAATTATTGCTGAAAAATTCGTACAAATTAAAGATTCAGAATATAGAAAAGCTTTAGCAAGAGAAATTGCAGAATTATATCATGTAGACTATGATGGAGCAAATAACCCATCATTCAAAAAAACACTTGCTTCAGCAGACGAAAAAGTATTAGCTAAAAAATTCATTTACTATTGTAAAGAAGGAGTGAAGTAAGTTGGAAAAAATTCCACAAAACTTTAAAACATTCCCTAAAAATGTATGGGAACCAAGACAAGTACAAACTTCCGAAGGAAACTATACATTATTTGGATTTCATTTCAAAGGAATACAAGACTTTTATGATTTCCTAAAAAAAGAACCAAGAATTAATAAAGAAGTATGGGGTGGAGGATTAGAAAGTATTAATAATGATGCAGACTTTGCAGGAGAACCATATGAATCAGCTGTCGAAAAATTAGTAAGAGAGATGGATCCTGGTTATCAAGAATATTTACAAATTCAAAAAAATATTCACGCAAAAGCTGCCAAAGTACATGAATATCAACCCATCAAATCCGTAGCAGGAGGAATGGTAAACCCAGTAGACTACACAACCGGAAGCCCAACCATTTATCGTTCCAGTAGATTGATTACCAAACCAAAATTCTTAACGATTGATACCCAAGTAGCATATCTATCTCATACATCAAAAAGCCAAGTATTCAATCGAGCAATCATTATTACAAACTTAATTCGTGCATTAGAAAGAAAAGGATACAACGTAGACGTAAATTCTTTCATGTTAGCTTATAAAGATGATGAATTAATTCAAGCAATTTTCCAAATCAAACAGCATGGAGAAAGAACCAATTATCAATCTCTTTATAAATCATTAGTAGATGTAGAATTCTTCAGAAGATTATGTTTCCGACTAATGGAAGTAAGTGATGTAGAAAATGATTGGAGTTGGGGATATGGTAGAACCGCAGAAGAATCTCTCGCAAGAGAAGTATTAAAATTAAAGAAAGATGACATCTATTTTGATCAACCATCCGAGATGGGAATCTACGGACACGATATTGGAGATGACTTTGAAAATGCAATAGAACACTTAGGTTTAGAAAAAATAATTGACGTTCCAAGAGAAAAAGAAATCTTAGAGGAATGTGTAAAAGTATTAAGAAAGTAGAAGGAAACTTCTACTTTTTTTAGGAAACCTATTGACAAAAGTTTCTGTTATTAATAAAATGTTATTAACAAGAGAAAATATGATAGGAGGATTCATATGGAAAAGATTAAAAACTTAAAAACTTATAAAGGCTGCTTAATTATCGTAGACATGGTAAATGGTTTTATCAAAGAAGGAGTTCTACATGATGAAGAAATTGCAAAAATCATTCCACGTATTATTGAATTAATTAAAGAAGCTAAAAAGGAAGGAAAACTAATTGTATTCGTAAAAGATACCCATACAAAAGATTCTGCTGAATTCGAACGTTTTGGAGAAACAGAACACTGCTTAAAAGATACGTTGGAATCTCAAGTAGTAGAAGCTTTAAGACAATATGAAATGGAAGAAGACACCATTAGTATTGAAAAGAATTCAACATCCTTCATGGAAGCACCAGACTTTAGAGAATTAATGGAGCATGAACAAGAAATGAATGATTTTGATGTCGTTGGTTGCTGTACGGATATTTGTGTGATTAACGGAACGATAGGACTTGCTAACTACTTAGATCAATGGAACAGACGTCATACAATTCGTGTTCATGAAGATGCAATCGCAACATATGGAGAAGCAAACAGACAAAACTATGTAGATGCAGCAAAATTATTAATGGAACAACAAGGAATTCAATTAGTAAAAAAGAAATAGGTGAGATTATGGAAAATAAAACAATCATGACAGATTTATATGAACTAACAATGGCACAAACATATTTTAAAGAAGGAAAGAAAGATGAGATTTTATACTTCGATCTTTTCTTCAGACAAAATCCATTCGCAGGAGGATATACAATGAGTGGTGGATTAGATGCCATCATTGAGTATATTGAAAACTTTCATTACGGAAAAGAAGAAATTGATTATTTAAGATCAATTAATAAATTCTCAGATGATTTTCTAGATTATTTGAGTAACTTAACATTCAAAGGAGATATCTATGCTGTACCAGATGGAACAGCTGTATTCCCAAATGAACCAGTTCTAACAGTAAGAGCGGATGCTGTAACGGCACAACTTTTAGAAACAGCTCTCCTTGCTTGTTTCAATCATGCTAGTTTAGTTATCACGGCTTCTAAAAGAATTACAAAAGAAGCCAAAGGAAAACCAGTTATGGAGTTCGGTGCTAGACGTGCAAGAGGAATTGATTCAGCAATCGAAGTAAGTAAAAATTCTATTATTGGAGGATGTGTAGGAACCAGTAATACGTATGCTGCTATGAAATATAACATTCCAGCATTAGGAACCATGGCACACTCTTTAGTAACAGAAAATGAAGATGAATATGAAGCATTCTTAGGATATGCCAAAGCAAATCCAAATAACTGCTTATTCTTAGTAGATACTTATGATACCTTACGTTGTGGTATTCCAAATGCCATTAAGGTAGCAAACGATTATTTAAAACCAAATAATCTTCCATTTAAAGGAATTCGTATCGATAGTGGAGACTTAGCATATTTATCAAAAGAAGCAAGAAAGATGTTAGATGAAGCAGGATATCCTGAAGCAACCATTTGTTTAAGTAATGGATTAGATGAATATACAATTAAAGATTTACTAGAACAAGGAGCTGTCTTTGATTCTCTAGGAGTAGGAGATAACATTGCCGCAGCTAAAGAACGTGTAGGTGGAGTTTATAAATTAGTAGCCGTAGAAGAAAATGGAAAACCATCTCCTCGTATGAAGATCAGTGGAAATATCATTAAGATGACCAATCCTGGATTTAAGAAAGTTGTACGTTTCTATGATAAAGAAACAGGATATGCATTAGGAGATGCCGTTGCTCTAAGAGAAGAAGAAATTCCAAAAGAAGAATACACCTTAGTACATCCAATTGCTACTTGGAAACAAACAACCCTTCATAACTATGAAACAAGAGAGTTATTAGTTCCTATCTATCTAGAAGGAAAACTAGTATATAAAGAACCAACACTACTTGAAAAACAAGCTTACTGTGAAAAAGAATATAATACGTTATATCCAGAAGTTACCAGAATTAATAATCCACATGAATACTATGTAGATTTAAGTGATACTCTAAGAGAATTAAGAAATGAATTAATTGAAAAACATAAAAACAATAAGAAAGAAGGATAATTATGTTTGACGCAAAAAAAGAAAAAGATAAAATTGTAGAATTCATTAGAAATTATTTTGAAGAAAATCATCTAGGAGGAGTGGTCTTAGGAGTAAGTGGTGGAAAAGATTCAGGTGTTGTTGCTGGATTATTCACAGAAGCTCTAGGAAAAGAAAATGTATTAGGAGTAACTCTTCCATGTCACTCAA
>CAMIXP010000017.1 GCA_946402785.1 uncultured Caryophanales bacterium
ATGAGGTGATAAGATGAAAAAGAAAATTATCATTGGACTAGTTATTGTTGTATTACTAATTGCAGGATACTTTATCGTAAAACAATTAGTTTGGAATTATAAAGTAGCACATGCAGAAAAGATAGTTGAGCTTGCAACAGACAAAGTATTTGTCTATCAAAGTGATATGAAACTTAGTAAATTAATTAAAAACATCAATGGTAAACTAACAACCAATCCAAAGATTGATACCTCTAAAATAGGAAAACAAACCATTCATTTTGAATATACAACGGATGAAGGATATCCTGTTACTTATGATGTAGAAATAGAAGTAGTTGATATTACACCTCCTATGATCTTTCAAGGAAAATCAAAAACAGTTTATACAGGGTCAGAAGATGATATCGCAAAGACCTTATTCTGTGGAGATAATTATGATCCAAACCCATCTTGTACTATTGAAGGAGAATACGATTTAAATACTCCAGGACAATATGATTTACAGTTTATTGGAGAAGACTCTTCTGGAAATAAAACAGTAAATTCCTTTACACTAACCGTAAAAGATAAACCAAAGTCTACTGGTGGAGGAGGATCATCATCTTACACAGATTTTAATAAAATAAAAGAAAAATATCAAAAACCAGGAGCAACCTTCGGAATTGATATTTCTCATTGGCAAGGAGATATTAACTTCCAAAAAGTAAAAGATGCAGGAGTAGAATTTGTCTATATCCGAGTAGGTAGAGGAGACGGAATTGGAAAAGAGTATGTAGAAGATGACAAGTTTGAACAAAACATCCAAGGATTTAATGAAGTAGGAATACCAGTAGGAATCTATTTCTATTCCAATGCCAATAGTAGTAAAGATGCCGAAAAAGAAGCAAAATGGATGATGAAGAAAATAAAAAAATACAAGGTCGATTTAGAACTTGTATATGATTGGGAAAACTGGAGTCATTTCCAAGAATATGATTTAAGTTTCTATGGTTTAAAAGATAGTTATCAATTATTCCGTAAAACAGTCGAAAAAGAAGGATATAAAGCGATGCTTTATGGATCAAAAAGTTACCTAGAAACTGTTTGGGATTCTCCGTCAGCAGTATGGGTTGCACACTACACAGAGAATACAAATTATGTAGGAAACTACAAAGTATGGCAATTATGTGATGATGGAAAAGTATCGGGAATTAATGGATATGTAGATTTAGATATTCGTTATGAATAAAAAAAACAGAAGTCATACTTCTGTTGGGATTAAATAAATAAATGCATCCATATTTCTCATAACAGCATAAACAAGTAATAATACAATCAGAATAATCCAAGATTGAATAGAAGGGAGTATAAATACTCTCTTTTTTAGATAGTAAATTGCCATAAAGATTAAATAAAAAAATCCAGCAATCAACAAGATAAATAAAAATGGATTATAACGAAATGCTTGATAAAAGTCTAAATGTAGTAGAGAAAGAACCATTCTCGTTCCACCACATCCTGGACAAAATACATGAAAGAAGGTTAACCAAGGACACTTATAATGAAGAAAGTCTAAAAGAAATATCCAAGCGGTACCTAAAAGAACATAAAGCGAAAAGAAAAAGCCCTGCTTTAATGAGGGCTTTTTACTAGTAGTTATAAGTAGCTTCATCAATTATAGCAGCTGCGTATCCGAAAATAGTTAATAGGATTAATAGGATCAAACCAAGTGCAGAAATAATAATTCCGGCAATTGCTAATCCCTTTCCGCTTCCACCGTAATCTTTTGCCTTAATAGCACCGACAATCGATAAAATCAAACTGATAACATTGAAAGAACCACAGCATAATAAAGTAGATACTAATGATACGATAAATCCTGCGATTGCTAATCCATTACTCTTTTTAGGAGCATTAACAACTACTGTTTGGTTAGCAACTGGAGCAACTCCATCAACAGGAGTTCCGCAACTAGCACATGCCTTATCTGTGTCTTTTAGTTCTTTTCCACAGTTTGTACAAAATTTAGCCATTCAGCAACACCTCTTTCTAATAAAATTATATCTTATCCACAAGATAGATTGCAACAAAAATTATTAGGAAAAGTGTTAAATATACTTCTTAATTTCAATAATAAAATGATTACTTTTTGTATTCTTAGTAACTCCAACGTATTGGAACTTTCCAATCTTGCGAATACTGAAGACATCATTCTCTTTTAATTTATAAGAAGGATCCTTTAATATCTCGTAATTTAACAAGACATCTTTTCTCTTTAACACATCCGCAACCAAGCTTCTACCGATGTGCATAATGCTTGACAAGACCGTATCAATCCGGTTGCTAGAAACAATCATTTCGATGACTTCATAATTTCTTTGATACTGATCTAATGTTTCAAGAGGTACTTCTTTTAATTCAATATGACTATTTCGAATCATGGTAAAATTCGTCTCAAAATAGTTTTGTACAATCGGAAGAATAAATACATAATAGTGACCATCAACAATCAAGACATCTCCAAATAAATCAGGAGAAATATTTAAAGAATACATAGTTCCTAAAATATCTTGATGACGAATCGGTACTTTACAAAGTATTTCATAAAGATAAACTTCAGGTATTTCTCCTTGATACAAGATATTCTTTTCACTATCTGGATAGGGATAATAAATAGAGTATTCATTCTTTTTCATCTTAGAAGAAACTTGTTTTAATTCATTCGGATTTAAAAAGTATGTATATCCAAGATTATGAAAACGAGTAAGTTGTTTTTCGACTAAATACATAAAATAACCTCTTTTGAGTCTTATTATATCATGATATAATGATAATAGGTGATAGTATGATTGAAAGCATAGAGGTATTAATTCGAAATGGTATACATATCACGATGAATGCATTAATTCTATATCCAAAAAGAACTGCATACATTAATGATAAGAAATACCAAATAACCGATAGTTATTTAGAAGAATTAGAAGAAATCATTTATCTATGGAAAAATGAATATGGAAGTAGCAATACCATAGATGCAGAAGAATTCTTAGTAACCGTAACAACCACTAAAGGAAAAGAAACATTCCATGGAAAAGGAATTTTTCCACATAACTATGAGGCTTTAAAGGAATTGTTAAGTGATCAATATGATTAAAGAATATGAAAAAATATTAAATTGTAGACAATTCTTACGAGAAAATCTACAAGTATTTATAGATGCCTTTATTGAATATTATGGAGAAGAAGATCGAGAAGAAATTGAACAAAAACTATCAGCGCCATTATTACTAGCATATAGAAGCCCAGAAACTTTAAAAAACATACTATACCAAATTGCCAAAGAAGTATCAAAAGAAATTGAAGAAAAACAAATCAAAAGAGTAAAAACAAACTTAAGTGCAGAAGATTTATTTGATTCCTTTACATTTCACAGTGATGGAATATCAATGCCAATCAGTGCTTATAGAAGATTTTATGAAGCATTTAAACTAGGACCAGAAGGAAGAGAAGAAAAATACAAAAAAGAGTCTTTTGAATCGATTCATCATTTCCTTCCAAGCTTTACAATGGAAGAATTCGAAGAAATGACGAAAACACAAGTAATCCCAGAAAAATATCGTCATGTTCATCCATGGATTCTAAACAATATAAAGTATTATATGGATTTAGAAAATGTAGAATCAGAATACAAAAGAAGATTTAATCAAGCTTCTGAACTAATTCATAAAGTAGATCCTAATATTACAGTAGATAATTTTGCTTATTACTTAGACAATAAAGAAATTCAAAACTTAAATTCTCTATCAGATGCATTCCCTAAAATGATTCAAGAATTCTTAGATAGAATGGAAAAATATAGAGAATATCGAGAAGAAGAAAAACAACATGAAGCTTTGAAGAATAGTTTAGATACAAAATATTATCTATTATTTATCAAAGATAATATTGATTTATTAAGAGAAGAAGATATTCAAAAACTAGAAGAATTTGAAAAGAATCCAAGTAAAATCTATACACTAACAGATTATACAAGACAAATATTTGGATACGGCATTCATGGAAATCATATAATGGAAGCATTCAGTGAAGAAGCAGAAAAAAGTATCCAAGATAATACAGAATGGAAAGCAGATAGAGCTAAAAATGATCGAATTAAATTCTTTAAAGCACATGGAATTGATTTAGGAGATGACTATGAAGCTTACGTAAAAAGCAAAGAAACGAAAAAGATTTGGCCAACTTATGAAAGAGTAAGACAGTTCCAGGAATCAAGGAACAAATTACTAAATGATTTTAATATAGAGTACTATTCGAATATTCCATCTCATAGAGCAGGAAGACAAGAAATAGAGAGTTATCATTTCTTAGATCCAGAAGATTCCTTTAATGCCAAGAACTATACTTGTAATGATAATCAAACAGCTGTTAACCCTAATATTATAAAGACAGAAGATGGCTATAAAATCCTTCCCCTTTTATTATTAGGTTGTAATTCTCCAACAGGAGATATTGACCATAACATTGTTCATGAATTAAACCATGTCCTAGAATTATTCCTAAAAGAAGCAGATGAAAACCATTATGTATTTATTTGTGGATGGGATGATGGAGAAGAAACATTTGATAAAGAGGTTCAACCTCTAGATACCCTTCATAAGGATGAAACAAAAAGAGGATATGAACTTTTTAATGAAATCATTAATGAAAAGATTGCACAAGATATCAGTGAAATCATGATTCGAAACAAAAAATTTGTTTTTGATTCAGAAGAAAAAGTAAGATATAAACATACAACAAGTTATGAACATACTTTTGTCTTAGTAAAAGAATTCTTTGAAGAATTCAAAAAAGATATTATTAAAAGTAGAAGAAATGGTAATATTCAAATTATTTGGGATAAAGTAGGAAAAGAAAACTTTGATGCCTTAAATGAATTGTTCCATGAATTCAATGAACATTTTTCCGGATATAGAATATATCAAGTATTAAACACAATTATGCAAGGTCGAGAGAATGCAGAAACAGATATCTATTATGGATTAATTAAACGTAGTAGAGAAATCATGAAAAAAATGAGAACCTATAGTATGATGCATGAATTAGATGAAAGTGAAAAAGTAGAAGAGACGCAGGATAAAAAATGAAAGTAATCACAGTCAAACAACCGTATGCGAGTCTAATTGCAGAAGGCTATAAAGAATATGAGTTTAGAACTTGGAAATCATCCTATCGAGGAGAACTCTATATCCATGCAGGATTAGGAGTCGACAAAGAAGGAATGAAGAAATTTGAATACTTACACTTAGATTATCCACAAGGTCAAATAATTGCGAAATGTAAGATGACAGATTGTGTTTTAATGGATGAGAAGCAAAAAGAACTCTTAAAAGAAAAAGATCCCATTGTTTACCAAGGAGCAATCGAGTCTCAATCAAAAGAATATGGTTTTCATTTAGAAGAAATTGAAAAAATAAAACCAATTCCCGCAAAAGGAAAACTATCCTTTTGGGAATATGAAGAAAAATAGTCTTATGACTATTTTTTTATTCTCAACCAATTTGAATTATTATATAATATTAATAGGGTGATACATATGAATAAAGTAGTATTAAAAATAGATGGAATGCATTGTGATGGATGTGCAAACAGACTTCAAAATGCTTTAAATAAAAAAGAAAATATTAAATCAGCAAAAGTATCTTTTGAAAAGAAACAAGCAGAAATTGAATATGAAAAAATAAGTAAAGAAGAGATAGAAGAATATATAGAAGAAATTGGTTTCAAATCACTAGGAGAGTAATATGAAAAAAACAATTTTAAAAATAGAAGGAATGACCTGTAGTGCATGCTCCAATGGATTAGAAAAATTTCTAAAAAAACAAAAAGGAATTGAGGAAGCATCAGTAAATTTGGTAATGGCAACAGCAAGTATTACCTACGATGATAAGTTATCCATTCTAGATTTAGAGAACTATGTAGAAGAAGCAGGATTCAAATCCTTAGGAGAAGAAAAATTATTTGAAAAACCAAAAGAAGAAAAACAAACTCCTTATATTGTATTAGGAATATTAGGAATTTTTGTTATGTATTTAACCATGCATCATATGTTAAAACTACCAAGTATTCCATTCCTAGATATGAAAAAGAATCCTGGTATTTATAGTGTTACTCTTTTAATTTTAACGATTCCTTATCTATTCTACAGCTGGGATATTATAAAGAGTGGAGTAAAAAACGCGATTCATAGAATGCCTAATATGGATACTTTAGTGACACTAGGAATAACAGCCAGTTTTCTATATAGTGTTTATGGAGTGATTCTTGTTTTAATGGGACATATGGAACATACCCATCACTTATATTTTGAATCCGTAATCTTTGTAATTTACTTTATGAAATTAGGACGATATATCAGTAATAAAAGTAAAAATAAAACAAAAGAAGCAATTCAAGAATTAGTGAAAATCACTCCAAACAAAACGCACTTAAAGAAAGATGATTTTTATCAAGATATCACAATTGATGAAGTAAAAAAAGGAGATATCTTAATCTGTCTACCAGGTGAAAAAGTCGCAGTAGATGGAGAAATCGTAAAAGGAAAATCCATGTTTGATGATTCTTTTATAACAGGAGAAAGTATTCCTCAAGAAAAAACAGTAGGATCTAAAATTATCGCAGGAAGTATTAATTATGATAATGTCATTGAATATAAAGCAGAAAGAATTGGAAAAGATTCTACCATATCAGAAATCGTAAGATTAGTAGTAGAAGCAACGAATACCAAAGCACCGATTGCACAAACAGCTGATAAAATATGTCTATACTTTGTACCAATGGTTATTGTGATAGCAGCGGTTACGATGGCCTTGAATTGGATTCTGACAAAAGACTTTTCGATGTCTATCATGAGAATGGTAACAGTACTCGTAGTAGCATGTCCTTGTGCATTAGGCTTAGCAACACCACTTTCTTTAGTAGTAAGTGTAGGAGCCAGTGCCAAGAAAGGAATCTTAATTAAAGATAATGAATCCTTAGAACAAGCAGGAAAAGTAGATATGATTGTGATGGATAAAACTGGTACTTTAACCAATGGAATGTTGACTATTTCAGAAATTCATAATCATAGTGATTTACCAAAAGAAGAAGTATTAAACATCTTAGCATCCATTGAAAAATATAGTACGCATCCACTATCTATAGGAATTAATAAATATGTAAAAGAAGAAAAAATAGAAGCAAATCTAGATTTAATTATGGAAGAATTACCAGGTTATGGATTAAAAGGAAAAGATGATAAAAATACTTATTATGCTTGTAATGCAGCATTATTAAAGAAATTAGATATTATTAATTCTTATGAAGAAGAAGAAAAAGAAATGGCTAAAAAAGGAAATAGTATTATCTATTTAGTAAAAAATAAAAAAGTCATTGCAACCTTTGGTTTGATCGATATGGTTCGTAAAGAAGCCGATAAATTAATAAAAGTATTAAAAGATAAAAAAATAGAAGTTGTTATGTTAACAGGAGACAATGAAATTACAGCAAGTAAAATTGCAAAAGAATTAGGAATTGAAAAAGTAGTTGCAGGAGTAACTCCAAAAGAAAAAGCAGAATATGTAAAAGAAAGAATCAAAGAAGGACATAGAGTGATGATGGTAGGAGATGGTATTAATGATGCTCCATCTTTAACATCCGCAACCGTAGGAGTATCACTAGCAAGTGGAACCGATATCGCAACCAATGCTGCGAATATTGTATTAGTATCCAATAACTTATTAAGGATAGAAGAAATCACAAGAATTAGTCGTAAGACACTAAAAAATATTAGACAAAACTTATTCTGGGCATTTATTTATAATTTGATTATGATCCCAATCGCAACGGGAATCATTCCAAAAGTAGAGATTAGTCCGATGATTGCCTGTCTTGCCATGATAGCAAGTAGTTTATTTGTAACACTAAATGCTCTTCGACTAAAAAGAATAGGGAAAGCAAGATAGATGTGATATAATATTACAAAAAAAGGAGGTGTCTCCATGGAAAGAGTTTTAATTGGAATGAGTGGAGGAGTAGATTCTTCTGCAGCTGTATCCATTCTACAAAATCAAGGATACGAAGTAGTAGGAGTAACCTTTCAATTCATTGAAAACTTTGATCCAACAGATGCGATCAAAGTAGCAAAAAAACTAGGAATAGAACATCATGTAGCAGACTACAGAAAAGAGTTTAAAGAGATAGTCATTGATTCTTTTATGAAAGACTATGAAAATGGATTAACACCAAACCCTTGTGTATTATGTAATAGAACGTGTAAGTTTAAGTTTCTAATTGAGGAAGCTAATAAATATAATTGTCAAAAAATCGCAACCGGTCATTATGCAAAAATAGAAGATGGGAAAATATATAAAAGTGCAGATAAAGCAAAAGACCAATCATACTTCTTATGTAGACTTCCAAAAGAATGGATTTCAAGAATCCTATTCCCATTAGAAGGTCTTACAAAAGATAAAGTAAGAAAAATTGCAGAAGAAGTAGGATTAGAAAATTCTCAAAAGAAAGATTCTTTTGATGTATGCTTTATCAATGATTCCTTTAGAAGTTATATGATGGAAAACAGCAATCAGAAAAAAGGAGACGTTATAAACATTGATACCCAAGAAGTAATCGGACATCATGAAGGATTAATGAATTATACGATTGGTCAAAGAAAAGGACTTGCTATCGGTGGTACAGAAGATAAGATGTATGTTGTTGGAAAAGATATCGACAAAAACATCTTATACATTGCTTTAGGAGATCAAAATGAAGCATTAATAAGTACCTCATGTCTAGTAGATCAAGTAAATTACTTAGAAGAAGAAAAAGTAAAAAATTGTATGGCAAGATTTCGTTATCGCCAACAAGAAATACCAGTAGAACTAGAATGGATAGGAGAAGAACAAGTCATTGTTCATTATCCGCAAGGAGTAAAATCCGTAACCCCTGGACAAACCTGTGTATTCTATCAAGGAGAAGAATGTCTAGGAGGAGGAACCATCCGAGAAGTTCAAAAAGACGGGAAAAAACTATGGTACCTATAGGAGGTAAAATATGAATCCAGATAAAATGGGAAATTTCATCAAACAAATTCGTCAAGAAAATGATTTAACCCAAAAAGAATTAGCAGACAGACTAGGAGTGACATATCAAGCCGTATCTAAATGGGAAAATGGAAAGAATGCTCCTGATATCGCAACATTAAAAAGAATCAGTGATGAATTTCATGTCAATATTGATGAAATCTTAGAAGGAGAAAAACAACCAAAGACAAAGAAAACATTTGGTCAATGGTTTTTAGAAGCTTTACCAATTATTGTGATTGCGATTACTTTGGTCATTATCAATTATATTAATCAACCAAAACAAGTAGAAATCACAACTATTTCTTCTAAATGTAGTGATTTTAAAATCACAGGAGTAGCTGCTTACGATAAAGCAAAGACAGCGATTAGTATTACCAAAGTAGAATTCTGTGGAGAAGCGGATGATCAAGTATACAAAATGATTACTTGTAGACTATATGAAAAAGAAGATAAAACAAGTAAAGAAATAAACTCTTGTAAAGTTGGAAAAGAAACAACCCTAGAAGAATATTTAAAAGAAGTAAATATTCAAGTAGATAATTATTCTACGATGTGTAAGCAATTAACATCCAACTCTTTATTCCTAGAAATCTACGCAACAGACCAAGACAATAAGATAACAACATTCACGATACCAATTCAATTAAATGATAAATGTAAATAAAGTAGTTCAAAAGAGAACTACTTTTTTTATATTTTAATGTTATAATAAAAGATGGAGGGATAATATGAAAAAGACAATGTTATTATGTATTCTAGATGGATGTGGTATTGCACCAAAAACACCTTATAATGCTTTTGAAAATGCTGTAACACCAACTCTAGATTATTTGAAAGAAAACTATCCCCATACCATTTTGGAAGCTTCAGGACAACCTGTAGGATTACCAAAAGGACAAATGGGAACAAGTGAAGTAGGACACATGAATATAGGAGCAGGACGAATTTGTTACCAATCATTAGAAATGATTAATAAATCCATTGAAACAGGAGAATTCTATCAAAATGAAAACCTATTAAAAGTCATGAATCATGTAAAAGAAAATAATTCAAAATTACATATTATGGGTTTAATCAGTGATGGTGGAATCCATTCTCATACATCTCATTTATTAGCAATCGTAGATATGTGTAAACAAAATGGAATCAAAGAAATCTATTTCCATTTATTTACAGATGGCAGAGATACAGGAGTAAAAACAGCACAACAATGGATTAAAAAACTAGAAGATAAAATCGATGAAACAAAACTAGGTCGTATCACAACCATTTCAGGAAGATACTATGCAATGGATCGTGATAATAACTATGATCGTTTAAAAATTGCCTATGATGCAATCTGCTATGGTATTGGAGAACATTATGATTCTGTTAAAGAAGTATTTGAAGATCAATATGCTAAAAATATAACAGATGAGTTTATCTTACCAAGTGTATTACAAGATGGAAAATTAGCAGATAATGATGGTATTATTGTATGGAACTATCGACCAGACCGTTTAAGAGAAATGTTTACAGCTATTACCAACCCAGAAGCATCACCAATGGAGACAACAAAATTCAAGAATATCGCATTCGTATCTATGATGCCAATTACAGATACCGTAAAAGGATTAACTGCTTTTGAACATCAAGAAATCAATAATGGTATTGGAGAATATCTAGCAAACCTAGGTTATTCCCAATTAAGAATTGCAGAAACAGAAAAATATGTACACGTTACTCACTTCTTTGATGGAGATAAAGACTTAGAATTACCAAATGAAAAGAAGATTTTAATTCCATCTCCAAAAGTAGCAACCTATGATTTAAAGCCAGAAATGAGTGCAGAAGAAATTACCGATAACTTAATCGCAGAATTAGATAAAGACTATTTAGACTTTGTCGTATTAAATTATGCGAATGGAGATATGGTAGGACATACTGGAGTTTATGAAGCAGCCGTTACTGCTGTAGAATTCATGGATAAATGTTTAAAACGAATCTATGATAAGATTGAAGAAATAGGGGGAACCCTTATTGTAACAGCCGATCATGGAAACTGTGATGTCATGAGAAACGAAGATGGTTCTGTATGTACAACACATACAACAAACCCAGTTCCATTCATTATCACAAGAAAAGATGTAAAACTAAAAGACCATGGAAAACTAGCAGACATTGCTCCAACCATTTTAACAGCTATGGATTTACCAATCCCAGTTGAAATTAATGGAGATTCTTTAATCCAAAAATAAAAAGACCAAAAGGTCTTTTTTTTAATAATGAATTTCTTGAATTAATTCTTCTACCATAGGAACCATACGATTCATAATCTTTTCTGTAACAGTACTTCTTAAAGATTCTGGATATGGGGCAGAAGATAAAGATAATTGATAGAAAGCATTCGTCTTAGGATCTACAAAGAAGATATTAAATTGACGAATGAATAAATCATTTCCATTTAAATCTTGTGTATAAACTTTAAATTGAAAATGATCATTGGAATAATCTTTATAAAATGAAATAGAATCTTCTTTCATATTTAATTCCATAGCTTCCATTGTATAACGCATATCTTTTAAAACATTTTCAATATGTTCTTCAAAACTATCTTCCATAGTACCATCACATAAAAATTGTTCAATGGCACCCGTAGGAGCAGCAGCCGTAAAGATCGTTCCCTCATTAGGAACAAGCTCATATCCTACTAAAACAGGTACTTTAACATTATCTAAATATGTATATTCATTAAGTTTTGACGCAACGTCAATTACAAATTGATCTATATCCATAAGATATCACCTATTATCATTATATACAAAAAGTAGACAATCGTCTACTTTTTTGGTTTTAAAATTTCGAAATACGTAAAGCGACTAAAGTCAAGAGAATGAATCATATCGACATAATCAGAATACGTTAATTTTTCAATATCTTCTATCTTGTCCATATATGGATAATGGAAATAAACCACATTATTTATAAATGGCATAATAACACGGAAAATATTTTCTTCTCTTAAGATCATTTGTACAATGGAATTCTTTTTATCAATTTCAAATTTTTCTTCATCTAAGTGATCAAGTCCTTGAATTTCTTGGAAAATACAATCTCTAAATTTCTTTTTATTCGTTGTATAAGCACCAATAGAGATTAAAAGAAAATGATCAATCAATAAATCAGCACAACGAATTCCATCATGAATAACTTTCTCATCAACTAATTGTTTATATAAAGGAGACGTTGTTCCAAAAGAACTACTATAAAAAGATTTTAAATAAAAATCTAAATCCAATAATCGACTAGGACTATAAGAAGAAATATCGATTTTAAAAGTAATTTCTACATAATCCAAAGGAGTAGGGAATGTAATAGATCCCTTTTCTTTTACAATATCAACGGTTTCTTCATAAGGAATTAGTTTTGTTTCTTTAAAATCAATATCTAAAGAATCATAAAAATCCTCAATTTCTTTTAAAACCTCTTCTTTTGAAGAATTACCCGCAATCACAAGGAATTGATTCTTTGGTTGATAAAAGGCATGATAGAAAGCTTCTAATTGTTGAATTGTAACACTTTTAACTTCTTCTAAAGTACCACCGACATCAATAAAATCAATATGATTAAATAGATGAGGAATACGATGACGATTTGCTTGATAAAACTTATTATCAAACTTACCACGCACTTCTTGATAGATAGGTTTCTTAATTTTATTCATCTTTTCTTCATCGAATCTTACATGATAGATTCCATCAAGCATAGTACGAATTCCATATAAGACATCTTCTACGGCTTCAAAATAAAAGTTCGTAACAAAAGGAGAAGTAGAAGCATTCGTAGACATTTGTTTTTGACCTAATTTTTCTAAGAAATTACCATTATCATTACATTCCACAACATAATGTTCTAGTAGGTGAGCA
The DNA here is from genome assembly GCA_946402785.1 of uncultured Caryophanales bacterium. Lineage (GTDB taxonomy): Bacteria > Bacillota_I > Bacilli_A > RF39 > UBA660 > UBA3789. The sequence goes on from CAMIXP010000017.1 coordinate 12,989, forward strand.
ACTCCATCTGGTAAATGATATTCCTGATCATCATAAATAAAATGTTTGGTCATTCCACCACAATTCGTACTTAATTCAAAGAATGTAGAATGTCTTCTGGGATCTTGATATAAGTAAAGAGTAAGACCATTTTTTAATACAATTGTTTCAATCTTATTCATGTTCTCCCTCCTTTAAAAAGTATTCAGTATCCAGTACCAATCGATCCATAAATTGAGAAATAGTAGAAGGAGTAATTTGAAGTAATTTTTCATAATGTTCCTCTGCTGTTAAGTCAGTACCCAAATCCTTCACAATCGCATTCCGAAATAAAGCACCCTTATCATCTAACATTTTAATTAATCCAATACGAGCACGATTCTTAATATTATCTAAGTATTCAGAAATAATTTCTTCTTTCTTTAATTCTTCTAAAGCTTCTTTTATTTTTTCTTTTACAAAATCAATCGTATCTTTATGAATAAAAGTCGCAATACAAAGAATTCCATAATTCTCAAAAGATAAAGCATGAGCAGAATAAACCAAATCATTTTCATCTCTTAGTTTCTTATAAAGAATTCTAGAAGATAAAGAAGAAAGTAAACTCTGAACCGTAGATAATAATACCTCATCTTCTAAACTCATATCTTTTACTTTATAAAAAGATAAGTAAACAGAATTTTGAAAATGAGAATCTTCTGTCTTATTTTTGTAAGTCGTAATTGGCAAATAATGTTTTAATTGTACATCAATGGAATAAGAGTCAAAAGAATCTTGATATAAATAGGTATTACATAAATTTGTAATTTTCTCTTCATCTACATTTCCAAATACATAAATCATAGGATGATTATTTGTAATAACTTCTTCATAGAATTCAAATAAACTTTTACCAGTAACCTGATCAATTTGTTCAGTATGATTATAAATAGACGCAGCAAATCTTCCATTAGGTTCTACTAATTCTTTTCCCTTTAAAAAAGCATATCCATCAGGATCTTCCATCATCTTTTGAACATCCATTTGAAGTAAATTGACTTCTCGTTCTACTTCATTTTCATAAAATGCTTGATTTTGAACTTTTGGATGATAAATCATTTGAGAGAAAAATTCAAATTGTTCTTCTAATAAATCTTGTTTTAAAGAATAAGTATCGGGAATAGCTAACTCAAAAGAAATATATCCCTCATCTCCTACAAGAGCAGAAGCAGCATAACTAGATAAGATAAAGATCTTTTGTTTCGCTAAAGTAAATTCTCTTTCTGTCGGATATTTTTCAGATACAGTATCCAACAAATTAGGAAGAATTTGTGTTAAAGCAAGTCTTTCTTCCACATTTTTAAAAGGAAATAATAAACGAACCGTAATCGTTTGAAAATCCTTATTCTTAAAAAAGGTTGGAGTATTTTTAATTTTAAATGTTTGCACAGAATCACCTCATAAAAATTATATCAAAAAGAAAAACTTTTTTATAGTATAATAAATACTGAGGTGATAACATGATCGTATATGTAGAAAATATCAAAAATGGAAAAGAATTCAATCAACTTTCAGAAGCAGTAGGCTGGGGAGAAGAAGAAAAAGAAGTGATTGAAAAAGCATTAGAAAGAACTGTTTTTTCAATTTCAGCATATGATGAAGGAAAGATTGTAGGATATGGTAGAATCATAGGAGATGAAACAAAATTCTTATATATTCAAGATATTATGGTTCACCCAGACTATCAAAACCAAAAGATTGGATCAACGATTATGAATAAACTAGTAGATCAAATTAAAGAATATAAAAAGGTAAATCCAGAACTACGTGCTTATGTAGGACCAAGTTATGGAAAAGAAGGATTCTATCGTAAATTTGGATTTAAAACAAGAACAGAAATGCATCTAGGAGAAGGAATGATTCTAGCAGATAACGATGAAATAGAAACCAAGCTATGGGATTGGGAAGAAGAAATTCCAGAAGATGGATTAGAAGAAATCATGGATATTTTGAAAAATGATGGAGTGATTATTTTCCCAACAGATACCGTATATGGCTTAGCGTGTGACTGCTATAGTGAAAAAGCAATCGAAAGAATCTTTGAAATGAAGAATCGTGCTAGAAATAAACCAATTTGTGTATTAACCAATTCTGTAGAGAAAATGAAGACGGTTGCAACCGTAAAAGAAAAAGAGAAAGAATTAATTGATAAATACATGCCAGGAGCATTAACCATTATTCTAGATAAAAAAGAAGATACTCCACCAATTTTAACAGCAGGATTAAATACAATTGGAGTAAGAATTCCGAATAATGAAATAGCCTTAAAAATATTAGAACAATATCCACATCCTCTAGCAACCACATCCGTAAATGAATCAGGAGAAGCTGCAGGAGTAGATGTAAAAGACTTTATCACAACCTTTGATGGAAAAGTAGATGCAATCATTGATGGAGGAAAAACAGAACTACAAGTTGCATCAACGATCATTCGTGTAGAAAAAGATGAAATAAAAGTACTAAGAGAAGGAAGTTTAAAAATAGAGGAATAGTACTTGTAAAATTGTGCTATAATGGAATGGTAAAAATAAGAATCATTTAATGTTGATTTAAGAAAAAAAGAATAAAGTATTATACGAGGTGAAACATATGGATGATGAAAAGAAAGAAATAAAAGAAGAAAAAGAAGAACCAAAGAAAGAAAAAGTAAAAAAGAGAAAAAATGAAAAAAGTGGAAAAGGGATTTATGTTGTTATCTGCTTATTCATTGTAGTAATATTTGGTGCTTTAGTAGTTGCTCTTAATAATGTTGGATTATTGGATTTAGGAAAATTAGAAGATGTAGGTAAAAAGAAAGTTGAGGTTGTTAAGAAGGCTTTAAATGCGAAAAACAAATACGCCTTAATAGAAGCAATTGATTGTAAAGTAGTTGAGAGCAATGTTTCTGAGTTAATTACGAGTAATTATGATGTTGTAATTGACTGTCTAGACAACTGGAAAGGCAAACTAGTTATTTCAGAAGAATGTTCTAAGAA
>CAMIXP010000018.1 GCA_946402785.1 uncultured Caryophanales bacterium
ATGATGAAATCATATATGATAGAAATCATAAATGGTGCATATAGTGACCATTTGTTTTTGGAATGATTGATGTGTTCTAGGAGAACTGGTGTTAGTAAAAATAACTGTATTAAAGCAACTAAATAATATAAATGTGGGTTTGGAAATGGTTGCTTTCTCCATAATAGATAACTGAATTGATCCATTAGTGTCCATATGATAAATGGTGGGATAATTCTTTTCCATTTTTTTCTCCAAATCTCAATTCCTTTTTCTTCTTTTATATAAAGAGCTGATATAAAGAAAAAACAAGGTGTTGCGAAATAGATACTTCTTTTTAAAGCTATTATGACTATTTGAGGAGCCATTGATTGCATGATTAATAGGCAATGCGTTAATATCACAAATAGAATCATAATGCCTTTTATTTTTTGAATATATAGATTTTTTTCTTTCATAAGCATATCCTCTTTTTTATTATAACAAAAAAAGGACTCTTTCGAGTCCTTTATTCTTTTACTTATTGTAGAATTCAACGATTAATGCTTCATTAATATCAGCATTTAATTCATTTCTTTCAGGCATTCTAACGTAAGTAGCTTCCATTTTTCCTTCATCGTAGTTGATGAATTCAACTCTTTTTGTTACTTTAGATAATGCTTCTGTAACAACTTTTAAGTTCTTATCATCATCTTTTAGTGAGATAACATCTCCTGGTTTCACTCTGTATGATGGAATATTAACTTTCTTTCCATTAACAGTAACATGTCCATGGTTAACTAATTGTCTAGCTCCACGACGTGTTGTAGCAAAACCAATACGATATACTAAGTTATCTAATCTAGATTCAAGTAATTTTAAGAAGTTTGTACCGTTAGTACCCTTCATCTTACAAGCTTCTTCGAAAGTCTTTCTGAATTGTCTTTCATTCATTCCATACATGAAACGAACTTTTTGTTTCTCTTTTAATTGAGTTCCATAATCAGATAATTTACCTTTACGATCACTTCCGTGTTGTCCTGGTCCATATGGACGACGAGCGATTTCTCTTCCTGTTTCAGTGATTGAGAATCCAACACGACGAGCTTGTTTATAACTTGGTCCTGTATATCTTGCCATTTTAAAATCTCCTTTCCTCTTATTACAAATCTTGAGGTGGAATGGTCACAAACTAGGGAGTTTTTCTTCTTCTTTCACATAACAGCATTGCTACTTGATTTGTGATTTGAAAAACACGTTAATTTATTCCATTTCCCGCTGTTTCAAGGAATTTGCATTATTAATTATATTTGAATTCCCTATAAATGTCAAGAAATTGTTGTGTTTTATAGGTATCCGGGTGATTATTTTACTAAAAATGTGGAAATAATGGTCTTAATTGTGATAGAATATACTTAGAATTGAGGTGAGTATATGCAAGGACAATTTCTTATTATTGGTTCTGTTGTCGTACTGTGTCTTGTGATTGTTATTGTTATACTTCATTTCGTTAAGAGAGCTGAGATTAATTTCTATAAGAATAAACTAAAGAAACTAGAGATAGAGAGAAATCAGATTGCATCTACTCCAGTTTTATTAGAGTTATCGAAGGTTGAACCTATTATCAAGAATGATAAGATGGAAGAAAAATATACCGAGTGGCAAGATAAATTTACGTTTATTAAAGAGAAACGTCTATCTGTCATTGATGATATGTTAATTGACTTAGATGTATTCTTAGAGAAGAGAGATTATAAAAACTGTGTTATTAAGATTGCAAAAACAGAAATTGAAATTTATAAAGTACGTGAAGCTGCAGAACATTTATTAGATGAAATTAAAGATATTACATTAAGTGAAGCAAAATATCGTTCAATTATTACGAAGTTAAAAACAAAATATCGTTCTTTAAATAAAGAATTTAATGATCACCGTGATCTATATGGTATTATGCAAGAGGCTGTTGAACTACAGTTAGAAAATATTGAAAGACGTTTCCAAGACTTTGAAACTGTTATGGAAGCAAATGACTATAATGAAGTCGTTCATATTTGTAAGGCTCTTGATAATATGATTGATCATATGGAAATCCTTATTAAAGAAGTTCCAGATGTTCTATTAATGATTCAAACTGTTATTCCTAATCGTATGAATGAAGTAGAAGCTACTTATAAAGATATGGTTGATAAGGGATATGTACTTGATTATTTAAATATTGATTATAATATTGAAGAGTCTAAAAAGAATCTAGAAAGAATCTTAGATAAAGTTAAAATGATTAATCTAGAAGGTTGTATGTTTGATTTAAAGACTATGCTAGAATACTTTGATTCTTTATTTATTGATTTTGAAAAAGAAAGATTATCGAGAAAAGCTTATGAAGAATCTTCCAAAGATTTCGCAAAGAGACTAGATAAGACCAATAAATTAGTAAAAGATGTTTATGATCAGTTAGATGATATTAAAAAGATGTATGATTTAAGTGATGAGGATGTTAATATTCTTCATGAAGTGAATAAAATTCTTGTAGTTATTAATGATGACTATAAGAAGATGGTTCAAAAAGAAGAAGCTAAATCTTGTCCTTATTCTATGTTAAATGAGGAAGTTGATTCTTTAACAGATCGTCTATCTGATATGGAAGCTGATTTTGATCAAGCATTGAAATCTCTTGGAAATATGTATGATGATGAAGTACGTGCAAGAGAGCAATTGGAAGAGATTCAACAATTTTTAAAGACTTGTAAGAATCAAGTTCGTACTTATAAATTACCAGTTGTAACGGATAATTACTTTGTTCAATTGAATGAAGCAAATGATGCCATTACAGAGGTTATTCATGAGTTGGAACAAAAGCCAATTGTGATTAAGACATTGAATACAAGAGTAGATACTGCTAGAGATTTGGTATTAAAACTATATAATACTACGAATGAAATGGTTCATAATGCTGAATTTGCAGAAAGATGTATGGTTTATTTAAACCGTTTCCGTTCTACGTATGAAGGTGTTGATGAGTGCTTGAATGATGCGGAAGAAAGATTCTACCGAGGAGATTATAAAGAAGCATTAAATTATTCTATTAAAGCAACATCATTTATTAATGATGAGTTGTATCAAAAGTTGGAGGAAGTTTATGAAAAATAATAAAGGTTTTGCGAAATTTGAAGTAATTACAATTGTTTTGATTTTATTAGTTGTATTTGCATTTCTATTCTATATGATTTTGAATGGAGCTAGTGGTCAGAAATTTACTACGATGAAAGAGAATGCTAATTCTTTTTCAAAAGCAGTTGCTACCAATATTGATTCTTTCCATTACATTAATACTGTTTATTTAGGAGAAGCTATTGATGAAAAAGTATTTAATAAATTAAAGAATCCATTTGGTTCTGGTGATTGTGATCCTGCTGAATCAAAAGTAGAGACGATTGATGGTAAGACTTATGTTACTTTAAAATGTGGTAAATATTTATTAGAAAAACAAGATTTTGCGGATACGAAAAATGTTCCTTTTTACGAAGTAGGAGAATGGAGTGAAAAGAAACCAGAAGGTGACGATGTTCAAGAAGTAAAACTTTATAATTGTGTAGAAAATGATAAAGATGTTTTTGAAAAGTATTATGAAGAATTATATTTCGTATATCAAATGAATCATAAATATGAAACAGATTATTATTTCGCAAGTGATATGAATGATGCTGATTGTGAAGTTGTTTCTAAAACATTCTATCGTACTCATAAAGAAGTAGAACAAAAATAAGTCTTCGGACTTATTTTTTTATGGATATTTCTTCTTTCTTGTGCTAAAATATCGATGTTGGAGGTGTTCCCTATGAATCGTGTTCTTTTAATTAAATATGGTGAATTATCTACTAAAAAGGGGAACCGTAATTTTTTTATTAATACTCTTTATCATACTGTATGTGATAAGTTAGAAAAATATGATGTAGAAATTACAAAAGATAGAGCTCGTATGTGTATTTATTTTCATGATCAAGATCTAGAAGATATTCGTAAGGCTGTTGGAAAGATTTTTGGAATTCATACATATCATATTGCGATTGTATGTGATTCTACAGAGGAGAGTATTAAAGATACATTATTAAAAGCTATTTCAGAAGAGAAGTTTTCTACTTTTAAAATGGATGTTCGTAGATGTGATAAAAGATTTCCTATTCATAGTCAGGATTTTAATCGTGTACTTGGTGGGGTTCTTCTAAAAAATATTCCCAATATTAAAGTCGATGTACACAATCCAGATTTATGGATTAATGTAGAGATCCGTGAAGAACATACGTATATCTATTATCATACGTATGAAGGATGTGGAGGATATCCTGTTGGTACACAACCTAAGGGAATGTTGATGCTTAGTGGTGGAATTGATTCTCCTGTTGCTGGATATATGGCAATGAAACGTGGAGTTGAGATAGAAGCTGTTTACTTTGAGGCTGTTCCTCATACTAGTTTAGAAGCAAGAGAAAAGGTTATTACTTTATGTCGTAAGTTATCTGAGTATACGAATAAAATTCATTTACATGTTGTGAATTTTACTCCGATTCAAGAGAGTATTTACCAGTATTGCCGAGATGACTACTGCATCACCATTATGAGAAGAATGATGTATCGTTTAATGGATATGATTGCGAAGAAATATAAAGGGCTTGTGATTATCAATGGAGAAAGTATTGGACAAGTTGCTTCACAAACATTAACGAGTATGTCTGTGATTAATGAAGTTACTAACATGCCTGTTATTCGACCAGTTGCTTGTTTGGATAAACTAGAGATTATTGATCTTGCTCGTAAGATTGATACGTATGAGACTAGTATCTTACCTTATGAAGATTGTTGTACTGTGTTTGTTCCAAAACATCCAGTTATAAATCCTAGTTTAGAGACGTGTATCGAAGAGGAATCTAAGTTTGATTATCTTCCTATGCTAGAAGAAGCAGTTAACAGTTTAAATACGATTGTTGTAACTCCTGAAGACTCTGAATATCATGATTATTTATAGAGATAAAAGATAGGTTTATAATCTATCTTTTTTGTTGGTATTTATTGACTTTTTCGTGTTTCTTTGATAATTTATTGTATTATGAAAAGGAGATGTATGTATGAAATTTTTATGTGTTAATGCAGGTAGTAGTTCTTTAAAATTTCAATTGTTTGAAATGCCTGAAGAAAAAGTTCTTATAAGCGGTTATATTGAAAAAATTGGATTTGAGGATTCTTTCTGGAATACAAAAATCAATGGAGAAAAAATTAGAGGAGAAAAGTATTTAAAGAATCATACGGAAGCAGTTGATGTTATGCTTGATGAATTATTAAAACATCATGCTGTTGAAAGTTTAGATGAAATTAAAGGTGTAGGACATAGAGTTTTACATGGTGGAGAAAAATATAGTGATTCTGTATTAATCGATGATACGGTTGTTCAAGATATTAAAGATTTAACAAAACTTGGACCTCTTCATCATCCAGGAAACTTAGCTGGTATTGCTGCTATGCAAAAAGCATTACCTAATGTTCCAAATGTAGCAGTATTTGATACAGCATTCCATCAAACAATGCCTGCTGTTAATTACATGTATCCAGTTCCTTATGAATGGTATGAAAAGTATGGTGTTCGTAAATATGGATTCCATGGAACAAGTCATAAGTATATAACTGAAACGATGAAGAAGATGTTAGGTAAAGATGACGTTAATTTAATTATTTGCCATGTTGGTAGTGGAGCTTCTATTAGTTGCATTAAAGATGGTAAATGTTATGATACGACTATGGGTCTAACACCACTTGATGGATTAATGATGGGTACTCGTTGTGGATCTATCGATCCTTCTATTATTGAATATGTTTGTAAAGAAACTGGAAAAGATGTTTCTGAAATTACAAATGATTTAAATAAGAATAGTGGATTAAAAGGAATTTGTGGATTCAATGATAATAGAGATGTTGAAAAAGCAATCGCTGAAGGAAATGAAAGAGCTAAACTTGCTTTAGATATGTATGTTGATATTATCAATCGTTTTATCGGAGAATACTATATTGAATTAGATGGAAAAGTTGATGCGATGGTTATGACTGCTGGTGTACTTGAAAATGGTGCAGAAACAAGAGCAGCTATTCTTCATAAACTTGCTCCACTTGGAATTGTTATCGATGAAGAAACCAATAGTAAGATTGCTGGATTTAAAGAAATTCATGAAGGATGCATTACTACAAAGAAATCTAAAATACCAGTATATGTAATTCCTACAAATGAAGAAATCATGATTATTCGTGATACTTATAAAATTGTTTGTGATAAATAAAAGAAGTTTTTTAAACTTCTTTTTTTATTGCTTGATTTATAGTATAATATTGTTATATTTAAGGAAAGAGGGCTAATTATGAAAATAATATCAATCAATGCAGGAAGTAGTTCTTTAAAATTTAGTTTATTTGAGATGAATGATGAAAGCGTACTAGTAAGTGGTACTTTTGAAAGAATTGGCTCTGATGGAAGTAATTATACGATTAAATTAAATGGTCAAAAAATTACGGAAACCATTCCATTAAATAATCATACGGATGCTGTTACGATTTTACTTGATAAGTTAATTGCATTAGAAGTAATTCATTCTTTAGATGAAATTAAGGGTGTAGGACATCGTATCGTACATGGAGGAAGTAAGTATTCTGAATCTGTGTTTGTAACAGATCAAGTAATGGCAGATATTGAAGAGTTTAAAGATTTTGCTCCTCTTCATAATCCTGCTCATTTATTGGGTATTAAGGCATTTAAAGAGGCTTTACCAGATGTACCTATGGTTGTTGTATTTGATACAGCATTCCATCAAACGATGGATGAGGTTACTTATTTATATCCTGTTCCATATCATTGGTGTGGAGACTATGGTGTTCGTAAATATGGTGCTCATGGTACTAGTCATCGTTATATTACGAATGTTGTAAAAGAATTAATCCATAAAGATAACTTTAAATTAATTAGTTGTCATATTGGAAATGGTGGTTCTATTACTGCTATTCGTGATGGTAAATGTGTTGATACCAGTATGGGATTTACTCCTTTAGCAGGTATCATGATGGGAACTCGTTCTGGAGATGTGGATCCTTCTATTATTCCTTATATTATGGAAAAAGAAGGAAAGAATGCTAGTGAAGTTATTGAAGACTTAAATAAAAATAGTGGTGTCTATGGAATGAGTGAATATAGTCACGATTTAAGAGATATTGTTACTCAATGTGAAGAGGGTAATGAAAAAGCAATTCGTGCGAAAGATAAATATGTTCGTAGAATTGTTGATTATATTGCTCAATATTATGTATTATTAGAAGGTTGTGACTTGATTGTATTTACTGCTGGAGTAGGTGAGAATAACTCTACGATTCGCCGTGAGGTTTGTGAAAAACTTGCTTGCTTAGGAGTAGAAATTGATTTAGAAAAGAATAATGTACGTGGAGAAACGGCAAAGATTAGTACTCCTCAATCTAAGATTGATGTTTGGGTAATTCCTACAGATGAGGAACTAATGATTGCAAGAGACACGTTGAATTTGATTAAGAATAGATAGGAAATGATTCATGTATAATGATATTTTAGAAAAAATTAAAGAGTATGATACCATTGTCATTGCAAGACATATTGGGGTAGATCCTGATGCTTTGTGTAGTCAATTAGCATTACGTGATTCTATTTTATTAACATATCCTAATAAGAAAGTTCTTGCGATTGGTACAGGTAGTAGTAAGTTCTTAGATTTTGGAAGACTTGATAAGTTAGAAAAAGTTCAAGATGCTTTACTAATTGTTACCGATACTCCTGATCAAAGAAGAGTCGATAGTCTTGATTTTTCTCAAGGGGCTTATACGATTAAAATTGATCATCATCCTTTTATTGAAAAGTATTGTGATCTTGAATTAATTGAAGAAGATAAGTCATCTACTTGTGAGATTATTTTGAATATGATTTTTCAAACAGAATTGCAATGTAATGAATCGATTGCAGAACTTCTTTATATGGGGATTGTATCGGATTCTAATCGTTTCTTATTTAGTAGTTGTCATTCTGATACATTCCTTTCTGTATCTCGTTTATTAGAGGCTTATCCAATTGATTTAGATAAAGCTTACAGTAAATTATATTTAAGACCTTTAAATGAGGTTCGTTTAGAAGGATATATCTCTTTAAACATGAATGTTACAGAGAATAAGCTTGGATATGTTATAATAACAGATGAAGTGATTAATCAATTTGGTGTTGATAGTGCTTCTGCTGGAAATATGATTAATGATTTTAATTTTATTAAAGAAATTCTTGTATGGGCTACGATTACAGAGGATCTAAAGAATAATCAATATCGAGTATCTGTCCGTTCTCGTGGACCAGAGGTAAATCAAATTGCAGAAAAGCATCATGGTGGAGGACATAAATATGCATGTGGTATTCGTACAAAGACACTAGAAGAAGCATTGCTATTTATGAAAGATTTAGATTCTTTATTACAAGAATATAATTCATAGAAGGTGATTTTATGGTAATCAAAGAGGCAAGTTTGGATATTATTGCGACTCGTAGAAGTCAATATCCAGATGAAGGTAAGCCTGAGTTTTTATTGGTTGGTAGAAGTAATGTAGGAAAGAGTAGTTTTATTAATTCTGTTCTTTCTAGAAATAATTTAGCTTATATTTCTTCTAAACCAGGTAAAACACAAACTTTAAATTTTTACTTTGTAAATAATGATTTTTATTTAATTGATGTTCCTGGATATGGGTATGCCAGTACCGATAAAAAAACACAAACAAAGTTTGGTTTAATGATTGAAGAATACTTAGAGAAAAGAACTGAATTAAAAAGAGTTTTTATGTTGATTGACTTTCGTCATATCCCAACAGAAGATGATTTATTAATGTATAATTTCTTAAAGTATTATAATCTTCCTGTTACAGTCATTGCGACGAAAGCAGATAAAGTAGGGGGAAGTAAAAAAGAAAAGAACTTAAAAGACATTTTACGTGTGATGGATTTAGCTGTTGGAGATGACTTGGTTGTTTTCTCTAGTGTAACGAAATTAGGGGTAAAAGAGGTTTTACAAAAAATAGATGATATTATTCATGGATAGAGAATCTATTGTTAGAAGGTGATACTATGAGTACGAGAAGAAAGTTTTTTATTATTTTTTGTTTTATTATATTGAATGCTTTCTTACTTGTCGGATTCTTGGTAATTCGAGATGCTACTTCGATTAATAAATTAAAGAAAGAAGTAGGAGAATTAACGGAACTTAATATATTAGAAGATCGATATAATCGTCCTATTAAAACAAAGGGTGGTTATGCGATTGTTGAAAAGGCAATTAAAGAATACTTAGATGATTATGCTGTTAGTGTACAAAGTATTAATGAATTAATTCATGATCCTCAGCTTTCTAAGATTTTATCTTATGATAATTATTTAGAAGATGGTCCTGATTTTCAAAACTCTCTTGCTTATCTAGAGTCTTCTAAGAAAACATTTAATGATCAAATGGATGATTTATTAAAAGACTTAGAAGAAGAACAAATTATGGAGAATATTTATAAACGTACCAATGATTCTTATTACATTGCTTTATATGAAGAGTTAATGTTTGATGGAGATATGACAGAAGAATTAAAAGAGTCTCAACAAATGTTTGTTGAAACTCGTGAAAAAGTAAATGGAATCTATGATACTAGTTTCAATGTATTGAACTTCTTAATTACTTATAATGGTCAGTGGAAGTTAGAAGATGGACAAATTAAATTTGAAACGCAAGAATTATTGAATTACTACAATGATTTAATTGCGAAAGTACAAGAAAAAAAAGATGATTAATCATCTTTTTATTTTGCTTGTTTTAATAATACAATTCCTGTTATATAAAGAATTAATATAATAATTACGACTCCTATTGGTAAGGTTCTACCTTGTTTTTTGCATTCTTCAATTAATTCTGCTTTTGTCTTATCTGGATTTGTTTTTAGAATGAATGCTATTTTTTTATCTACAAGAGATAGATATCGGTTATTAAATAGGAATGCATATATTATATTGATGATGAATCGTAATAATAGACCTAGATCATCTGTTATACTATTCTGTATCATATAGACATGACTTGCGAAATAACAAATCATTAATACGATGGATAAAGACCAATCTTTTCGATAAAGAAAGTAGAATGGTCCCAAAATAGCAGATGGAATAGAAAAGGGCATATCAAATGCCTTTTTTCTTTCTCCTATATATGCAATTCTATATCCTTCTTGTATCTTTTCTTCTTGCATGTTTAACCTCTCTTTGGAGCTATTTGTTTCATAATAATATTAATGTGGAATGTATCTGAATCTTTTTCTTTAATTAGGTCAATATCATCATCTGTTATTTCTTCATAGATATCTCCACTAATCATAATTCTATGTGGATCTTCAATATAGAATCCTAATTGTTCTAGAACAGATTTAGAAATAAACAAATGTCCTTTGTGATTACAAATGATAACATCTAAATCTTCTTTGGCAGCAGGATAATATTCTGCGACAATAATCTTTTTATTTGTGATTGCTTCTAATTCAGGAATACTTGTTTCATAACAAGATTTATTCATTACTTGTACTGGTAATTGATTGGTTTCTGGAACTTCTTCTACTGGTACAAATAATTGATGTGTTTTTTGATTTTTATAAGCTAAAATTGATTCTTGTTTTGGCTCTTCTACTATATTGGGAACAACAGGTGTTGTTTCTTCCTCTTTATTGGCTTTTTGGAAACTCGTAATGTTTTCTACTACTTGATTGATGATTTTCATGTTAGGGAAATTTGCTTTACGAGAAACAGGAGCATTTTTTCTTTTTGGCTTTAGTAATTGTTCTACTCCTCGATAACCCATTTTTTCTTCGATAACTTTTAAATCATCTTCTGTTACAGAATAACAGTTTTTATCATCGATAATTTTTGGACTTGCTTCTATTTCAATTCCATTTTTACGAATTAATTCATACATTTGTCTATCAACGTATGCTTTTTCTGTATCAAAATCATGGTAGTAGATAAATAAGAATTCTGCAGGTTTCATTTCGTCTTCTAATTCTACTGTTTGATAATGACGTTGTAATTTAATTTTTTCTTTTAATGACTTTTCTTCAATGGTATTTAGTTCTTTTTCTGCTACTTCTGAGTAAGTAAGACCATTAATAGATCTTTTTGAAATTGTATTTACATTATACTTTTCTGCTAGTGTGCTTGGAATATACAATCTATTATTATGTTTACTATCTACTAATACGGTGAATGTTAGTGTTAGTTGTAAATCGAAGATTGTAATAATATTAGGGAACATAATAACTTCTTGTCTTGAAGATTTACTACGAATATCTGATAAATCTTGATCACTTACTTTATAGCAAGTATGATCTTTTATTATTTTTGTATCGTCTCTATCTCCTACATAGTAGATATCACAAATTTCTTTTGGTAAATATAGACCTGTTGATGTTTTATAGACATCATAAAAAGCAGTATCTTGAATACCGTTCTCGCGTATTTCTTTTTCGATTTCCCTTTTTATTCCCTCGTTCATGTTACACACTCCCTACTATAAATAATTATATAATAAAAAAGACTAAACTTGTAGTCTTTTTTTATTGTTTCTTGTCAAAATTATTTCTTTTGCCTAATTCTGTACATCTTTTCTTAAAATCTTCCATGGAAATAAGGCCTTTATTTAAACGATCTTCTAACATTGCGAAAGATTTATTGGTCATTTCGTCTCTACTCATAACATCTGTATGTTGCATAGCTCTAGAGGCTTCAATCATCGGATTCAACTGTGTAGCAGGAGCTGTTGGTTGATGATTTTCTCTTACAAATTGATTTCTGTTTGCTTGTAAGTTTGTATCTTTTCCGATGATCATTCTTCTTCACCACTCCTATTCTTAAATTGTAATACAATTGGTGTTCCTTCTAATTCGAAATTTTCTCTTATTTTATTTTCTAAGTATCTTTCATATGAGAAATGAACTAATCCTTTATTATTAACTCGGAATGTAAACTTTGGTGGTTTGATTCCTGTTTGAGATGTGAAATAGATTTTTAATCTTTTTCCTTTGTATGAAGGTGGAAGATTTAATTGATAAGCATCTTGAATTACTTCATTTAAAACACTTGTTTTTATTTCACGATTAATGTTTTCATTTACTTTTACAATTTCAGGCATTAATGTATGAATTCTCTTTTTAGTTAAAGCACTTAAAAATACGATTGGGGCATATGGTGCAAATTGAAATTCAGCACGCATTAATTTTTCAAATTCTTGAATGGTTGTGTTTTCTACTTTGTCCCATTTATTAACGACAAAGATTAGTCCTTTTCCTCTTTCGATTGCATATCCAGCGATATGTTTATCATGTTCCATGATTCCTTCTTCTGCATTGATGACTACTAAACAGATATCGGAACGATCAATAGATTTTAAGGATCTAAATAAGCTGTATTTTTCAACACTTTCAAATACTTTTCCTTTTTTTCTCATACCTGCGGTATCGATGACTATATATTCTTCATTGTTGTATTTTAAGACAGAGTCAATGGAATCACGTGTTGTACCAGCAATATCGGAAACAACGACTCTTTCTTCATTTAGAAGAGCATTTGTTAGAGAACTTTTTCCTACATTTGGTCTACCAATAATAGAGAACTTCACACGAGAATCTTCTGTTTCTTCTTGTTCATGAAAATTCATCGTAATAGCATCCATTAATTCAATATATCCAATATTATGAATTCCACTAATTGGAATATAAGTATCAAAACCTAATTCATAGAAATCATATAAGTTATTTTGTGCTTCTTTTACATCCATTTTGTTGATGGCTACGATGACTTTTTTATCAGCTTTTCTAAGAATGTCTCTTACAACGCGATCATTTGCAGTTAATCCTTCTTTTCCATCTACAATAAAAACAACAATATCTGCTTCATTGATTGCGATTTCTGCTTGCATTTTGATTTCTTCATTGAAATCTAATTTGGAAGCATCAATTCCACCAGTATCAATTAAATAGAATCTTTTTTTGTTGTAGCTTGCTTCTTGATAAATTCTATCTCTTGTGACACCTGGGATATCTTCAATGATGGATATTTGTTTTCCTACAATTTTATTAAATAGGGTAGATTTTCCAACATTTGGTCTTCCGACTAATGCGACAGTTGGTAATTTCATAATATCCCCTCCAATTCACGTATATTATAGCATAGAATTGAAAACATTAAAAGATTTATGCAATTAAAAGAAAATAATGCTATAATGATGATAGGAGAGTGATTCGATGAAAGAAAAAGAAAATAAAATCAAATGGTATGAAAGTGGAAATGTTATTACTACTTTGATCATTGTTACTATCTTAGGTGCTATTTTTTGTAGTCAGTCATTTGCTGTTGTAGGAGCTAGTGATTTTTCTATTTTTACCAGTGTTATTAATCATAATTCTTTATATTTAGTTGTATTAATTTACTTTGTATTATTAAAGACAAAGAGTGGTAAGAAATACTTTAATTATTTAAATGTATTTTTAATCTTCTTTTACTTTATTGCTATGATTACTTCATTCTTAACACTTATTCAATCTTTTTCGTTGAATACGATTCTTGATTTCTTAAAGAATGTAGTACTTGTTATTTACTTAACACATACATTCTTCCGTGATACGATTGTTTGGAAAGAATTAAAATTAGGAGCTTCTCCTTTTAATGAAGTAAAAAATGATACTTATTTTTATGCATTACTCGTATTAGTAATTGTGAATTTAGTTGTTAATCTTATTTCTACTGTTGTTTTAAGTGGATTATTTATTTCTGTTATTGATGCTTTATACTTATTGTTATTTGGTAGATATATTTTCTTATATCGTGAATTCTTAGATTATCATAAACTTGATAGTAATAATGAAGGTAATTTTAATGAGATTCGTAAAGATATAGAGAAGAGTACGGATCAAGTAAAAGAAAAGATTGACCAAGTTTTAGATAAAACCGATTTGGATGAAAAAATCGTAGAGTCTGCTAAAAAGATTAAGAAGAGAGTTCGTACAAAGAAGGGGGATGTTCAATAATGGAGTTTTTTGAAGAAATACAACAACTAAAGAAAGACTTTCCTAAAGGTAATGACATCTCTAATGAGATTAATCGTCAAACGTTCAATTTTTATCAAAAATTAGCGATAGGATTATTTGTATTAATCTTCTTTTTAGGTATTTTCTTTGGTAACTTATTTGCGACTTGTCAAGCATCTGCATACTTCTATTCTGATGAATGTATGGTCACTCAATTTAACTTTGCTGTTATGATTCTTGTATGGTTTTGTGGGTTCCTTTTATCTACATTTATCTATGCAATTGGACAAATCATAGAATATCTACATAATATTGACGAAAAACTTGGAAAATATAAGCAATAAATATTGATTTTTCAATAATTTCGTGTTAATTTTAATATGTAAGCATAACATGCTTAGTAAATTTATGGGAGGTATAATATTATGAAGAAAGTTGAATTAGTAGAAGCAGTTGCAAAAGCAACTGGATTAACTAAAGCTGATTCTACAAGAGCTATCGATGCTACTTTTGCTGCTATTACAGGAGCACTTAAAAAAGGAGATAAAGTTCCTCTAGTTGGATTTGGTACTTTCGCAGTATCTAAGAGAGCTGCTCGTGAAGGACGTAACCCAAGAACTGGTGAAACTGTTAAGATAGCTGCAAGAAAAGCTGTTACTTTCAAAGCAGGATCTGCTTTAAAAGACGCTGTAAACTAAAATATAGTTTATCAAAAAGAACCTTAAAAATGAGGTTCTTTTCTTTTATTTATGTTATAATTTGTTTAGGTGGTGATT
Source organism: uncultured Caryophanales bacterium (assembly GCA_946402785.1). Classification (GTDB taxonomy): domain Bacteria; phylum Bacillota_I; class Bacilli_A; order RF39; family UBA660; genus UBA3789. The sequence continues at coordinate 14,874 of CAMIXP010000018.1, forward strand.
CGATGCTTGATATAGCTTTAAAACTTCTTCAAGAGTTTACTGCAAAATCATATAAAGCCTATATCGTTGGAGGGTTTGTAAGAGATCATATACTTGGAATTGAATCCAATGATATAGATATTACAACGAACGCTACACCAAAAGAGATTAAAGAATTATTTGTTGATAGTTGTCTTCCGAATGATGATTATGGATCTGTTATTGTGATCAAGAAAGGTATTCGATTTGATATCACTACTTTTCGTGAAGAGAAAGATTATATGGATCATAGAAAACCTTCTGTTATTCAATATATAGATGATTTGTATCCAGATTTACTTCGAAGAGACTTTGTGATTAATACATTATGTATGGATGATAAAGGGGAGATTATTGACTATTTAGGGGCTCAAGAAGACATTAATAATCGTATTATTCGTACGGTAGGGGATGCAAAACAAAAGTTTACGGATGATAGTTTAAGAATTTTACGTGCTATCCGTTTTGCGACGATTCTTGATTTTACTTTATCTCCTGAGGTTGTGGATGCCATTCAAGAGACAAAGAGTTATGTAAAAGAATTATCTAATACTCGTAAAAAAGAAGAGTTAGATAAGATATTTAGTAGTACTAATCGTGATAAAGGAATTCAATTATTACTTCAATTTGAATTAGACAAAGAATTAGGTCTTCAACATTTAAAAGATGTTATTGGACTTGATGTGACTAGTTCTTTAGATATTTGGAGTTTATTAGATGTTGCAGACTTATATCCTTTCCATAAAAATGAATTAGAATTAATGAAAAATATTCGTACCGCTATGGATTTAAATAATTTAGATCCTATGGCTTTGTATCAGTATGGTTTGTATGTAAATAGTTGTGCTGGTAAAATGAAAGGTATGGATTTAAAGAATATTACCGAAAGTTATGTCAATTTAGTAATTCATAGT
>CAMIXP010000019.1 GCA_946402785.1 uncultured Caryophanales bacterium
CTTTTTTTTCTTTTTTATCAAGAGCTGGTTTAATGACATCAAGATAATTTTCATCGATTTGTAATTCATTCATGAGTAGTTTTACTTTTTTATAGGTTTCTTCATCACATAAACCCATTTTAAAGTTATTTAATTCATTATAATAACGTCTAACAATTTCTCTTTTAGAAGCTTCTTCTACTACTTTTTCATTGGTAATACAGAATCCAACCATATTAACTCCCATATCGGTTGGGGATTGATAAATATCTTTTTTGGATACTTTACTTAAAATATTCTTTAAGATTGGGAAAGATTCTACATCTCGGTTATAATTAATAGCAATTTTGCCATAAGCTTCTAAATGAAATGGATCAATCATATTTACATCTTTTAGATCAGCAGTTGCGGCTTCATAAGCTAAGTTTACTGGGTGTTTTAAAGGTAAGTTCCATACAGGGAATGTTTCAAATTTTGCATAACCAGCATTTACTCCTCTTTTGTTTTCATGATAGATTTGAGAAAGACAAGTAGCTAGTTTCCCAGAACCTGGTCCTGGAGCATTTACTAAGATTAATGGTTTGGTTGTTTCAACATATGGATTTGCTCCATAACCTTCTTCTGAAACAATCGTTTCTACATCTGTTGGATATCCTTTTGTAAAGGTATGAATATAAGTCTTTAATCCATTTCGATTTAATTTCTTAATAAACTTATCGACACTTACTTGATTCTTATATAAAGTAATTACTACACTATTTACAGAGAATCCCATTTTCTTTGACTGATTGATAAGTCTTAATACTTCTTGGTCATAGGTAATTCCATATTCTCCTCTTCTTTTGTTCTTTTCAATATCTCCTGCATTAATACAAAAGATAATTTCTAAGTCATCTTTTAATTCTCGGAACATGGATATTTTTACATCGTTCTTAAAACCTGGTAGTATTCTTGCGGCATGGGAGTCATCGAATAGTTTTCCCCCTACTTCTAGATATAATTTATCAAATAATTTAAATCTCTCTTTGATTTTTTCACTTTGTATTTTTACATATTTTTTATTATCAAAACCTACTGTCATGATCTCACCATCCTTCTATAATCATACACTATTTTTTAAAAATATAGTTATAAAAAATAAAGAAAGAGTAAAAAACTTTTTACTCTTTTATTTTTACTTTTTGTTGGATTTCCGTATCAAATTCTTTTTCTGTTATAGGTAATCCATATAAAAGTCTTGTATCAAATTTATAATTTTTTTCATATATTCTATCTAATAACATGATATATTGCTGAAACATACCCGTCTTAAGCAAGAATTCTAGTGTTGGTGCTTCTACATAAAAAGGTTTTTTTGTGTATCCTCTTTGATATTGTTTTAGAAGTCTATTTCTGGCAATTCTTAGTTCATCAGAATCTTTTGCATTTTTAAATATATTTACAACATACTTCCATCCTCTTATGGCTACCATTCTCTCTTCAGGATTAATACGATAGTTCGCAATTGTTTCTTTCTCTAAAAATGATGAATCTAGATCTGCAAAATCTATTAGTCTATCTAGACCATGTCTCATTGCATAATAACGTAAGCCATATTGAACGATTAATGACTCTATGTCATCTTTACCTTCTTCTAATGTTTTTAAGTCTCTTGCATGTTCTAATTCATGCTTTATTACTTCAATCGCAAGTAATTGAGGATGTTTTGGCATGCATTTTTCTATTAACGGTAAATTTACTTTAATGATTCTTCTTCCGAAATGATAATTTCCTAGGTCTTTTGATTTAGATGAAATATCAAAATCATTTAAATATGGTTTTAGTTCTGGCGATTCTTTTAATAGTTCTTCTAATACACTATAAAGATAGAGACATGATAATTCTTCTCCTTGATAGTATTGGTATAATTTGTAAACTTCATTTGCCATCAAATCACCTGGTGTATATTATAACAAAAATAACGTAATTTATTACGCTATTTTTCAGTTTTTTTTGATTCATCCTCTTCTGGAGCCACAATTCTTAATATTTTTCTTTGATTTTTTAGAATTTCTTCCATTTTATGGTGAAGATCTTCTAGTATTAATTCACTTTTTAAATCTGTTCTGTAATCGTTTTGGTTTCTTAAACTGTCTTTTGCAGCTTGTCTGTTTTGGCTCATCATAATAACAGGTGCTTGAAGAGCTGCAATACAGGATAGTACAAGATTTAATAAAATAAATGGATATGGGTCTATTTCAGATCCATCTCTTAATAGATAAGAATTAATAATTACCCATAAGATTAGAAAAGCAGAGAATCCAATAATAAATCCCCAGGAACCTGCAATCTCACTAACTCTATCGGCAATATAATCTCCTTTGGTCATCTTTGCTTCTTCTTGTTTATCTACATCAATACTGATTGGTTGATCTACTAATAAGTCTAATAATTCTTCTTCATCTTGTGCTTCTAATTCTTGATTCTTTAAAAGCATTTTTACTATTTCTTTTTTTGTTAATCTCTTTTCCATATTCTCACCATAAACATTATAACCACTTTTTCAATAAAAAAACAAGATTCCTGTTTTCAAAATCTTGTTTAAATCATCATTATGTTATAGGCTCCTAACATTCCCATAAATGCTACACCTATCCAGAATCCTATAATCATTTTCAAAATACAACTCCATAAGGAAGTGGTAGAATCTTTTATTTTTTTGAAGGCTGTAATGATTCCAGCAATAGATGCAGCTGAATAGCCTCCCATTAGCATAATGGATTCAAAATAATAGAATGCTGTTATCGTTCCGTCTTTTACTAGTGCTGCACTATATCCCATCATTGCAATTCCTGCTAATGTCATTGGTAAAAATAGCGTTAGTATATTAATCAGATTTGCAATCAAAAATAGGATGCCTATTACTTTGCTCTCTGATTTCACATTCATTTGTTTTTTTTGATCAGGATTGGTTACTGGAATTGGAGTTACATTTTCAATCGCATATCCACAGTGGATACAACAAACCTTACTTGCTTCTCCCATTCTCATTCCACAATTCGGACAATATTTTATTTGTTCCTTATTTGTTTCTGGATTCATATAAATCTCCTTTTATTCTATAACTATTTATTTGAAGATAGGTCAACATTTTCTTCTAGGATGATTTTTCTGTCATCTCCTCGGATATGAATATTGATAACTGGATTTATATTATCGATTGGATTAATCATAATTCTTTTTACGGTGTGATCTCTCATTGAAAAGGATCCAGATAAATTCTCATCCGAATAATCTCCACCTGTTGGGTGTTTAAATAAATAAGAAATATTGTAGTCATCCTCTATTTTACTAGCTAATATGACTGCTGTCGCAACACCATTTCTATCTCTTTCGGGAACATATACTGTTACATATTCATTTTCATGTACTATTTGATATTTAGAGGGATTAAAATCTTTTTTTAATGGAGAAGTACTTGGAGTATTCTCTTTTAGTATGGCTGATACTACATAGGTTTCTGTTCCTTCATCTAATTCAAAATCTAGTGAATAGATGTAATTGATCCCGTATTCTTCCATTGTATACTTGGAGATTTTTAAAATATATTCATTATCGTTTTCTCCATAGTCTATATTTCCATCTACTATACAATGATTAATTCGGATATGATCCACATGCGGATAATTATCTCCATCTGTACTTTCAACTTCTAATATGTATTTAACATGTAGTGTAGAGGTTTTCAAACCTTTTTGCTTGATTGTTATCCTATCATTTTGAAAAATGATGGCATCTTTTTCTAATAGTCCATCTGAAATAGATGTTGATGTTAATGATTCGGAAAATAAGAAATTTCCTAATGTGAGTATGAGTATAATGGCAAAAGACCATTTCATTACTTTCATCGATTGTTTTAAGAAAGTGCCTTTTTTGATTACATTCACAATTGACATGATGAATGCTACTACTGATGTAATGGTATAGGAATATGATATGCAACTTATGACCATTGAAAAGAATGCAGCATCTGCTAAGGCTCCAAATATGGATATAACTAGAATTAGTATTGTTAGAAATGGCATCACTAAAAATAGATTGATTGAGGAAAGAATTAAAAAAGTACTTGGATCTTTTTTGTCTTCTTCTAGTTTCACATTTACTTCCTTTTGTACAGGGTGTGTTGTACTAACTTGTTGTGTTATGTTTTGTGATACCGGAATATTCTGCTGAGGCTGAATGGAAGAAGTTTCTTCTATATTGATACTATAACCACAGTGAATACATACTTGTTTACTATGTTCTCCTAATGTCATTCCACATTTTGGACATGTTCTTGTTAGCTTTTGATTGTTATCTTGATTCATAGGGGTCTCCTTTTATTCTTTATTTTATATTTCTTACAATTTCTTGTATATCTCTTGGATTTTTTGCAACAAAACAGGTATGTTCTACGGAATCATTATCCCAAATTGCTTGAATGAAATGACATTTTGCATATCTTGCCATGTAGTAGTCTATTTCACTATCTCCAATATATACGGTTTCTTCTGGAACATATGCATATTCTTCATAAAGTTTCTGCATACTTTCTGGATGAGGTTTTGGTTTTGATACTTGATCTGATGTTACTACGACATCAAAATGTTTTTGAATTTCTTTTAATTCTTCTTCTAGTTCTTGAAACTCCTCTAATGTTCTAGAAGTTAAAATACTAACACGATATTCTTTTTGTAAATCTTTAATGAGAGATTTGATTCCTCTAAAACATTTTGGAGGATTCTTTTTATATTCAATATCCCATTCTTTGTTTACTTTTTTTATTTCATTGGGACTTAGTTTTAATAATTGAAAGAATTCTTTGGTTGGTAAAACCGTTAGTTTTTCAAAGATTTCTTCTGGAAATTTTCTACTGACTGATTTTTGAATGGCTTTTTTTAAAGAATTCATTTCACATTCATAACTATCTACTAGTGTCCTATCAATATCAAATACGATGTTTTTGATCATTTCCTTCACCTTATTCATTATATCATATTAGGATATAAAAAAACGAGTTAAACTCGTTTTTATATTTCTATTAGTTCGTATTCTCTTGTTCCAAATCCTAGAGCAGCAGCTGCTTCAATGGTATGAATTCCATTTCTTGAATTGACTCTTTCCATGAAATGTTCTTTTCCTGGATCATTTGAGTTTACTACTAAATCAATACATGCTTGATCAATTGCGATTGGATCATCAGAAATTAAAATTCCCATATCTTCCATACAAGGATCTTCTGCGACTCCACAACAGTCACAGTCAACACTCATGTTTGCCATTACATTGATAAATACCATATTTCCTTTGAAATGGTTTACGACTGCTGATGCTGCATCTGCCATAGATTCTAAGAATCCATTGTGATTGTCTACATCCCAACAATCAATAATATCTGTTGATACTCCTGCAGAGTGAATTTGCGCTTTTCCAGCAGATGAAGCACAACCAATAGATAATTGTTTTAAAGCTCCTCCATATCCTCCAGCAGGGTGTCCTTTGAAGTGAGAAATGATTAACATAGAGTCATAATTCTTTAAGTTCTTTCCTACGATATCTTTCTTTAATATTTTTCCATTTGGTATTTCTAATTCATCATCTGGTCCTTCACGATCCATTAAATCGAATGGATATCTGTTCCAACCATGTTCTTCAATTACTTTTAAATGCTTTTCTGTTAGGTCTCTTTCTCCACCAAATCTTTCTCCATAAGCTGTGTTACATTCAACTACGGTACCCTTTACATATTCAATCATTTCTTTCATGAATTCTGGGCGAAGATAGTTTTTATTTCCTTGTTCTCCGGAATGTACTTTTACTGCTACTTTTCCTGGTAGTTCTTTTCCTAATTTCTTGTACATTTCTACTAGTTTTGAAGGAGATACTTCTTTACAAAAATATACTTTTGCTTTTTCCATTTTTACCTCTCTATCTTTGTGATATTAATAACATCACTTTCTCTACTATATTCAATTGTAACTCTATCTCCGTTATTTAAGAATGGAAGTAAGTTTTTATTTTCTTTAATAGATACTCTGTATTTGATTCCTTCTTCATCTACAAAGTAATAATACGTATTTCCATCGATTGTGACTTCTTTGATGTTGTATACATTGATTTCTTTCTTTGTTGCATTACTTGGAGATGTTTCTTCTCCCATTTGATTTAAATAGTTTTCTGCAGCTACTTGAATTCCTTTTGATGCATCTGTTACGACTACTTTTTGATAGTCTACGACATCGACAAATGCATACATTTTAACAAGTCCTGCATTATCTTTTAAACTAATTAAGTATGTTGGAGAGCCATTCAAATTAATTAATAATGGGAATGTTGATTTATAGTTCATTTGTTGTACTTGTCCTTTAGCAGAATCCATTGCAGAGTATTCTTCTGCTCCTGGTACACTATAGAACTTTGTTTCTTTGGTTCTCATGTTTGTTAGAATAAATCCAATGTTTGATTCATCTGCTAAAACAGAAGTAATTCCGGTATATAAATAGATATCATTATCAAATGCTAAGTAATTATATCCATCTGTTGTTGCAACAACGTCTCTTTGTGTAAAGATGGAATTTAAATATCCATTCTTATAAGCTCCCCAGTTATTTACTTGTTCTAGGATTAAATCTGCTTCATATACATGATCTACCCATGTTGGTACATCTTTTAATTTATAATATTTAGATTTACCTGTAATTGGATTAAAGATTACAACACCTGTTACTTCTCTTCTTTGACCAATACCATGATATTTAATAACACTGGCGATCCAATATGGATTTCCTTCATTATCAATTTCAAAGTTAATCGCATCAAAATTCTTAGTTGGATATTGGAATTGTAATTTACGATAAAGGTTTTCATTGAATAAAGCAGATGGTGCATACTTCATTCCTTTTTCTAATTTTACTAATTTACTTTTACCGGTTGTTGAATTAACAGTAATATATCCTGTAATCCCTTTTTTACGGTTCGTTAACCATTTAATGGTTCCATTATACTCTAATGGGGTTACACGAATGATTTCATCATTATAATTGATTTGTGTATATTCATCTGATACATCATATTGTGATACTAATTCACTCATTCCACCCATGACACGATCTCCTAATTTTTGAGAAGATTTTTTATCTAGTAATGGTAATTTATTAAAGTCTACTTCTTTAATATCTTCTTGGAATGTTTTGGATTCATCTATTGTGATTCTTTCATAATATTTTTTTGCGTTAAACAATGGTGAATTGATAATAACAAGTAATAACATAATGATGAAATAAGCAGGTACAATTAACCATAGTTTTGCGACTTTTGGATTTTGAATCCTAATTGATTGAGCATTCTCAAAGAATAATGCTGCTGTAAAAAATGACTGACATACTAGGAATACTAGTAATACTGGTACTATAAAGGCATAGAAACCAAAGTTATGTATATCAAGGGCTGGGTGTGAAATATAATAGGCTATTAAAGTATAAATTAATGTAATTACAATACTTTTTAATAGACTATGTTTTGTGATTTTATTTTTCTTTTTCATCGTATCATCTCCTATTACTTATTTTATCAATTTTTCTTTCAAATAGAAAGATTATTTTCATATCTATTTTCCTACAAATGTTGATTATTTGTTCTTTTTATGCTTATAATTAAATTAGGTGGTAGGTATGAGAAAGAAACAAGATTTGCGTATTATGAAAACGAAAGCGAGTTTATATCGAGGTTTTATGTCTTTATTAAAAACAAAACCTTTTGAAGATATTTCTATTTCTAATATTTGTTCTGCTTCTCTCATTAATCGTTCTACGTATTATGATCATTTTAATGATAAGTATGAACTTCTTCAATCGATGCTTACGGATATGCATGAAGATTTTATTAAATCTTTAGAGATCAATTCAAAAGATAGTTCTTCTATTTTTTATGAGATTCTTCATTCTTTCTTAGATTTTATGGAAGAGAATTTAGAGGTCTATTCCTCTTTAGCGGGAATTGATAATTATGCGATTGCGAAAGAGTTAATTGCGAGTGTTCTCGTTCGTTCTTGTGATCATTTCCTTCAACCTATTTATCATGAGAACATTTCTTATCAAGACTATGTTTTGTTTTATGCGAGTGGTTTTTCTAGTATGATTGTGGAAGCCTTACGAAGTAATTCTTTTTCCAAGGAAGATTTGCTTCTTCAAATGAAACCTTTTTTAAGCAAATAAAAATGTACAGAAATCTGTACATTTTTTTATTCTATTACTAAGGATCTTAAGACATCTTGAATCATGTCATCATTGAAGTATTCTAATTTATAGAATGTTAAACTATATAGTTTATCATCTTTTAAAATACATGCTTGCTTGAAGGTATCTGTTTCATACATATAACCTTCTAAATCTCCTTCTAGATATGTTACGTTATCTAGATTTGGAAGATTGGTTTCTACAAAGTTGAAGAAATAATTTTCTTTAATCTTAACGATAGGAGTAAAGAATTTACCATCTTCTTTTTCTCTTTCTCTTATATATTTAATTAAGTCTACATCTGTTTTGATATGATTCTTATTTAAGAAATAATCTCTTAAGATGTTAGAAATATATAATGGGAAATGATTGAATTCAAAGTAATAACTAGAATCATCGTACTCATGAATACTATGCATTTTTGTTTCAAATTCACCCATCATAAAGGCTGCGGTGATTTTGTTGTCTTCATCATATAAAAGATAATATTCATAATTGTTGTCTTTATCCCCTGCTTCAAAGTTTTGAAAATAATTCTTTACTTTCATTTTATAGAGAGAAGCTTGAGATTCAAAGTATTCTGTTTGTGCTTGTTCTTCTTCTGTATAAGATTCTATTTTCCATACTTTTCCAATATTATACTTTTTATTATATACATTATTATCCATGAATAAGTCTTGTGCATAGACAATGAATAATTTTAAAACAATATATAAAGCTACAAAGAAGAGAATGGTTAATGTTAAAAATTTAGCTCTTGGCATTTTCTTTTCCATAACAGCACCCCCTTAAATAAATAGCATAACTGTGAAAAGTGCTACCGCAAATAGATAGATTGAGAACTTCCACAAAACGCCCTTTTCTACGATTTTTGTTAACCAGTTATAAGAAATATAAGTTAATAATCCTGCACCAATCATACCAACTAAGTAATATAAAATGACATTGATATCGGTTGCTTGAATAGAAAATTCACTCATTCCTGTAATCATGGTTGCTACACTAACTGGTAAGTATAACATGAAGGAATATTTTAATGCAGATTTGTTATCTAATCCATTTAATAAACATCCTACTAATGTCATACCACTTCTAGATATACCTGGAATAATAGATACTGCTTGGAAGAATCCAATTAATAAAGCATCTTTCATGGTAATGTCTTTATCTGTTTTTGTTCCATTCGAATCCATAGCTAGTAATAAAGCTAAACCAGTTATAAAGAATCCAATTCCTACTAAGAAGATATTTTTTGATAATAAATCTTCTAGTAGATCTTTTGTAAAGAATCCTAAGATTCCTACTGGGATTGTTCCAATAACAATTAACCAACAATATTTAAATTCTTCTTTTGATTCTTTTCCTTTGGTTGCAATAAAATGAAAGAATCCTTTGATTAGTCTTAATACATCTTTTCTAAATATAATTAAAATAGCGATAAAAGATGCAAAGTTTAAGAATATTTCAAGACTTAAGTCACTAAAAAATCTTGTATTTAATACTGCTTTTAATACATAGATATGACCACTACTGGAAATAGGTAGAGGTTCTGTCACACCTTGTAATATTCCTAATATGATGTATTTTAATAATTCCATAATCTCACTCCTACTATTCGATTATAACATACCTTTTAAATGAATAGAATAAAAAGTCCAAATAATATGACAGATATCATATCAAATGACAATACTAATTTATTTTGAAAGTTCATTCCTATTAAATGAGAGAAGAATGCTATTAAGGCTGCTAGTGTTCCTAATACGACATTAAAATTAAATGTATATAAAGTATAAATGATCCAGAACCATAATAAGATTTTACTTCCAGCTAATAGATAATTCATTTCTAATGCTTTTTGTAAGGCTTCAATTACTATTTCTAATACCCCTACTCCTATTAATACTCCCATAAAGATCCATTTCCAAGAGGGAGTTAATAATAATACAAAATGAATCATGATCAGTGTTGTTGCTCCTTTTAGGATACATCTTGATAAACGATAGAATACTTCTTTACTCGTTGATTCTTCTTTTCCATAATAAATACTTTTACCAATAAAGTGTGTTATTAATAACGATAAATAGATACAGATCATAATCACTGTAAATGCATTTTTATGAAATACGATACCTAATACTAAAAACGGAATAATAAGTGCTGCCGATAAAATGGACACCACCATGTTAAAGATACTTCTTTCCTCCATAGAACCCTCCTAAAGTACTTCTTTTAATTTTTCAATGGCTCTTCTACGATGAGAAACTCCATTTTTTTCTTCTGCGGTTGCTTCTCCAAATGTTTTATTTAAGTCTTTTGATAAGAAAATAGAATCAAATCCAAAACTGGTATCTCCTCTTTCTTCATCAATGATTTCTCCTTCTGTTCTTCCTTCAAATGTTTTGTGGGTTCCATCTGGATACTCGATTGCAATACAACAATTGAAATAAGCACTTCTGTCTTTTCCTTTTAATTCTTTTCTTAATTTATCACGATTTGCTTGATAATTGTGATCTCCTGCATATCTTGCACTGTGAATTCCAGGTGCACCATCTAGTGCATTACAACATAGGCCAGAATCATCTGCTACTACGATTTCTTCTTTTCCTTGCTCTTTTAAATACTTTTGTATTGCATGTGTTTTAATTAAGGCATTTTCTTCAAATGTATTTCCATCTTCTTCAATTTCTTCTGTAAAACCAATATCATCTAATGATTTGATTTCAACATCTTGTAAGATTTCTTTAAACTCTTTTATTTTATGTTGATTGTTACTTGCTAAAATGATTCTTTTCATATGTACACCTCTCTTTTCATTTTAACATAAAAAAATACAAATTAGATTTGTATTTTTATTGTTTCATGAAGTTTTTAATTAAATTGTTTAAGATTCCTTTTTCTTTTACTAAAGAATATAGGGAATCATCTTCTATGATACATCTTAGAGCAGATGTTAAGATGTCATTTGTTTCTCCTGGTGCTAAGTAATATTTTCCTTTTGGATAATTGTAATCAAAGAAGAAGATTGGTATTTGCATTTCATAGTCGATTAAAACCATTTCACTATTATAGTCTGCTACTGGTAATTCTTTCTTTAATCCATATAAAGATGTAATGAATAAGGAATGTTTATTAACACATACTTCTCCTAGATTTCCGATTACAATATCTATCTTAGATAATTGTTCTTTTAAATGATTAATATTTTGTGAAACATCCATATGATAATCAAAGATAAATAAATCATAGTCTGTTTGATCAATTAACTTTTCTATATATTCTTTGTTGTATAAATTATCATCTTTTCTCATGAAATTAATTAATGGATTATTGACAGAATTTAATCCATTGGCATAAAAGTTTACTAAACTGATATTTTGATCATCTGTGATGATTAATGCTTTTTTATTATGTTTTGCTAATGCTGTTGATAAGCTATATTCATATTCAATATTATCTTTGAAGAATGGAATATTATATTGCGTATATAGTTGAATTAAAGAGAATGCTGGTAGATCTACTGTTGTTTTAAAGACTTCTGGTGCTATTTCATAGATTCCTTTAATTAAATTGTCATAATTATTTCTTCTGGTATTGAAGAACAAAATGGTGTCTCCGTTCGATAAGAAACATTCATTGGTTGCACAGAATCCTTGTACATTACAAGGTATTACATTTGTCTCTTGTAAGTTTTGTAATTTCTTTTCTGTTTCCGTCCATCTTTCACAAGAACAATAGAATAATAATTTTTTCAAGTAATCCATTTCATTTTTTGTTAATTCTTCTGGAAGATATTCTTTTCCCATTACAAATCCTACGGTTATACAAGAATTCAAATGGAATTTAATATAGTTAATAATAGATATTAATTTATTATAATCTGATACTGTTTGTTGGGTTAAGATTAGGTGCAAATATACTTTTTTGTTTTTATCAAACCCTAACATAGTAACTAATTTATTAATTTGTTCTACGACTTTATCATTGGTTGGTTCTACAAATACATGTAGTTTTGCTTCTGGTTTTTTCGCAACGGATTCAAATCCTTGATAAACAGGGTTTTGAACGATATTACTATTTAATATATTTTGATCAATATATTCTAATTCTGCTTTATAGGTATCTCCTAAGAAAAATCTTTGATAAGCTCCTTTATATTCTAATGAACTTGTAATGGCGGTTGTAAAATAAGATGTTTCTTTAATTCTACTTAGTTGTGGCATAATCTGATCGATTGCAATACTATAACTTCCTGGTTTTTCAATTCCAAGTCCATTAATTAGAAATAATACACTTTTCTTCATATGATCACCCTATTATCATTATATCTTTTTTTTATTCTTTTAACATAAAAAAACGTAAAAATTGTTTATTTTTACGTTAATTATCAAGTCTTGGTGTAAGAATTTCATATCCATCTTCTGTTACTAAAATGGTATGTTCATAGTGAGCTGCTGGACTATGATCTTGCGTTCTTACGGTCCATCCATCATCTTCCATATAGACATATCGTTTTCCAAATGTAAGCATTGGTTCAATACATATGGTCATTCCTGGTTTTAAGGTTGGTCCTGTATGGGGAATTCCATAATTGCATACTTCTGGTGCTTCATGCATTTCAGATCCGATTCCATGTCCACATAGTTCTCTTACAACTCCTAAATTATGAGATTCTGCATATTCTTGTACAGCTGCGGAAATATCTCCTATTTTATTTCCTGGTTTTACCATTTTTAATCCTTCTAGTAAGGCTTTTTCGGTATGTTCCATCAAATACTTCTTATCATCATCTACTTCCCCTACTGCATAGGTCCAAGCAGCATCTCCTTGATATCCTTTATATCCGATTACGACATCAATTGTGATAATGTCTCCATTCTTTAAAATTACATTTTTATTTGGGATTCCATGAACAACAACATCATTGACAGAAGTACATAGAGCAGATGGAAATCCTTCGTATCCAACACAAGTTGGAATCGCATCATGATCTCTAATAAATTTGTCACATAATTCATTTAATTCATAGGTAGATATACCTTCTTTAATATATGGTTTAATAAACTGATGCATTTCAGAAACTAGGTGTCCTGCATGTCTCATTAATTCTATTTCTCTTTCACTTTTAATGGTTATCATATTTCACCTCAACAGTAACATTATATATCAAAAAGAGAACTTATTCCAGTCCTCTTTTAATCAATTCCGTTTACCAGATAATCTTTAATGGTTGTTCTACGAATATCGGATTCTGTATTCTTGACTGCTATCTTTAAGGCATCCATATCTCCTATTAGATATAATTTCTTTTTGGCTCTTGTGACAGCAGTATAGATTAGTTTTTGATATAACATTTTTCTGTATCCTTTTACAAGTGGTAATACAACAATATCAAATTCAGAGCCTTGTGCTTTATGAATACTAATTGCATAAGCAAGTCTAAAATTATTGTAATTGGCAGGAGTATATTTTACAAGATTTCTGTCAAAATCAATTTTAATTTCTTTTTTGGTTCCTTCTAAAATGGAATCTACTAATCCAATATCTCCATTATAAACATTTTCATCTGGCATATTGGTTAATTGAATGACTTTGTCTTCTTCTCGTATCGTGAATTCTCCCAATTTATGTTCTTTTTTCTCTTTCTTTTTTGGATTATCAATTTCTTGTACTCTCTTATTGATTTCATCAATCCCATTGATTCCTTTATACATAGGAACTAAGATTTGAAAATCCTTATAGGAAACATCTTTATACGTACTTGCTATTTCACAGACATAGTTCATGACTTCTGTATCAAAACAACGAATAAAGGTTAAATCATCTTCTTCATTGAAACGTGATTCATCAATTGATTGATTTCTAATATCATAAGCTAAATTCACAATATTAGAATCTTTTCCTTGTCGATATAATTCTTTCAATTCCACTACTTCTAATTGTCTACTTTCAATTAAATCATGAAGTACTTGTCCTGGTCCAACACTTGGTAGTTGGTGATCATCTCCTACAATAATGATCTTACAATTACTGGATAGTCCTTTTAATAAATTCGCAAATAAATAGGTATCAATCATACTCGATTCATCTAGAATAACCATTTCTACTTTTGATTTATTATATTGATTTACTTGGAAACGATTGGTATCTTTGGACCATTTTAAGAATCTGTGAATCGTACTTGCATTCATAAGAGTTGCTTCACTCATTCTTTTGGCTGCTCTACCGGTTGGAGCTAGTAATGCAATTTTATCATTTAATGTTTCATAAGAGAATTTATTCATTAAACGATAGAGTTCACAAATACCCTTCATAATCGTTGTTTTTCCGGTGCCAGGTCCACCTGTAATAATTAATACATCTTTTGTATAACTCTTTTGGATTGCTTTTCTTTGATCTTCATTATACGTAATTCCAAATAGTTCTTCTAAGGTTTGAATCGTTTCTTCTAATTTCTTATTTTTGTTTTCTTTATTACTATTTAATAGTCTTAATCTTTTCACAATCAATGTTTCTGATTCATACATTTCTTTTAAATAGTAACGCTCTTTCTTTTTGACTATTTTTCCATCTACTTCTAGTTTTAGAAGAGCTTTATTCATTTCTTTGTCTTCTAAAGATACTCCTAGTACTCTTGGTAGATATCCTTTAATTTCTTCTTCAAAGTAATAACTATGTCCATAGGTATTACTTACTTCTTCCATGATATAGAGAATGGCTGCTTTCATACGATGAATATCATTTGGTTTTGTATTATTATATTTAAAATTAACTAACAATGGTGTTCATG
>CAMIXP010000020.1 GCA_946402785.1 uncultured Caryophanales bacterium
AACATCTCACTATCCATCAACAAATCAAAATTCCTCATTCACTCATCCCTTTCAACTTTATTGTAACATTTTAAAATAGAAAGGCAAATAAATGAATTGTATACCTGTAATAACCTTTATTTATTAAGAAATCCAAGTTGCTAAATCATCGGTTACTTGTTGAATTCTTTTACCATCTACAAATTTGATTTCTGGGTATTTAGCACGTAAATCCTTAAGACTTCCATCAACGCCACTACCTCCACTAGTGACAAAAACATAAACATCTTTTCCTGATAAATCGTTCTCTTCTATAAACGTATTAATAATCGTTGGAGCTGTATACCACCATACAGGAAAACCAATGACAACTTTATCATAATCTCCCATATTTTCTACTTTCTTAGCAACAGCTGGTCGAAAATCACGATCATTCATTTCAATCGTAGAACGACTATTTTGATCTCTCCAATCTAAATCCGCATCTGTATATCTCTCTACTGGTTCAATCTCAAATAAATCACCCTCTACTAATTGAGAAAGCTCTTCTGCAACCTTTTTGGTAACTCCACTCGCTGAAAAATAAATAATCAATGTTTTCATAAGTCCTCCTATCTAACAATGATATGTTTAAAATATTGTTCTTGAAATTCTACTAAAGCATCAATCTGCTCATCTGTATAATTTTTTCCTTCTGGTACCACAACTAATTTATCATCATCGTCATCCGTACGATGAACAATTGCGATACATTCTCCTTCATACTCCTCTACTGGTTCAAATACACCTAGTAGATAGCAATCTAATTCTTCTCCATCCCCACTTACAGTTCCAGGAACATATCCATAATTAACAGGATAAATAAATCCATGTTTTGGATGTTTGGAACCAAAAGGACGATCCATTTTGACAACTAACTTTTTTCCTAAATAATCTTTTGTATTCATAATACCTCCTAATACAAATCACAAAATATGCTGGCAGGTCGATGATTCCAGGTATGATAATCTTCAAAAGTATTATCATCTATATTATGAAAATAAATAGTATAAGGAATCTGATAAGATTTTTCTTCCAAGTAACGACTAAATTCTTGGGCAGTCTGACAATCATTAGAAGAATAATAAAGTTTATACCATCTAAATCGATCATCCAACATATCTTTTTCCAAATACATGGAGTTTGGATGATTCTTACTAAACTCTTCTAATAGTTTTGGAAGATATAATTCATCATAATTGTGGAAAACCTTATATAGAGAAATCCAACCATCATCTGCACAATATCCTGCCTGAAAAGAATCATTAGAATGATCCAAAACAACATCATATACATAATGACAATCGTATCCTGATACTAATTGATTTTCTTTCCGGATTCCTTTAATCTGAACAGAATAAGGATATTCTTGAAATTTCTTTTTTACTTCATTCAAACCATGAATCATATGATAGATATTTCCGAAAAAGGAAACATACAACACATACAATACAATAGAAAGAAAGGGCCAAATAATGGTTTTCTTTTCTTTTTTATAAAGAAAAAAGAAAACAAGAGAAACAATGGCCATAATGAATCCAATCAAATAACTTCCATAAAAACACACAATACTATAACCGGATGGTAAATAAGCAGAAATAACTCCTAATATCACAATACCGATCATAACAAAAATGGTCCACATAACAACACCTTCTATTTTCTAATATAGTTTAGCTCCTGCAGGAATATCATCATCCACAATCATCAAATGAAGTTTTTCTTCTCCACCTTCTTGATGAACCGCAGACATAAGCATTCCACAAGAATCAATTCCCATCATATTACGAGGTGGTAAATTTAAAATTGCTACTACTTTCTTCCCTATCAAATCTTCTGGTTCATAAAAAGCATGAATTCCACTTAAAATCGTTCGGTCAACTCCTGTGCCATCATCTAAAGTAAATTGTAATAACTTTTTACTCTTAGGAACAGGAAAACAATCCTTAATATAGACAACACGAAAATCAGATTTACTGAAAGTTTCAAAATCCACATACTCTTCAAATAATGGTTCTACTTCTATCATACGTTTTTCCTCCTCATACATCTCTTTATTAAAATAATAAGTATCAATGAAAAATTTTTTTTGATCCCACTCTCTTACTTTTTCTTTTGTATCAAAATAAAGGAACCCTTGTGCTAAGCAAACATTTCGACTTCTTTCATTTTCTTGGAAACAACCATAGTAAAAAACATTTCCATCTAATTCTTCAAAAATAAGTTTTTTAAGAGCTCCCACAACTTCTTTTGCAAATCCTCTTCCTTGATAAGCTTCCGCAATACAAATTCCTGATTCTTCAAATTCATGAGGAGCAAGTTCCTTCACACCAGCAAATCCAATCGGCTCATCGGTATCTTTCAAACAAACAAAGAAAGCATTGTTCTCACTTTGATAATGAATTGTTTTACGCATTCTTTCTTTGGCATCTTCCAAAGTAGGAGTTACCGGCCATAACATGGTCTTCGCAATATTAGGAACACTCCAAATATTTTTCCAAATTGCTTCTACATCTTCTTCTCTTGCTTTTCGAAGAATTAAATGCTTGGTTTCTAAAACTGAAATCATAAACTCCCTCCTAAATCAAAGATTGAAAGAAAGAATCCAATTCATCTCTTACTTCTCGATAATTATTAGGCCACATCATATAACCAGAAGCAGAAACAGATTCTCCTTCTTGAGTAGTCATATAAAATGAAAAAGAATTTCCATCTAATACATAAGGATCACTTTTTTGAAAACCATCCCAAGTAGATACTTGATACGTATTAATAATATTCATCACTTTTTCAATATCAGAATCCGTTAATGTTACCTTTTTCGCATCCTCTTCTTCTACTCCTTCTAGTTGAATGGTCGCAATATATTCCCCATCTTTTAATTCAATATGATAAGAAACAGCTCCCAAATACATGGTACTCGTAGAGTATCCAAAAGAAAGATATTTTAAAGAATGATATTGAATGACTTTTTTACGATTCATAAAAGCGACACCTCCCGCAACTAATACTAATAATAAAACAAGAATAATGACGATAATAATTCCTTTTTTCATACATTTCTCCTATAAAGATCACATTCTGGTAAATGAGAATTGATAATGCCAATCGCTCCTAAAAAAGAATAAATAATTGTACTTCCTACAAATTTCATTCCTCTTTTTTGTAAATCCAAAGAAATATGATCGGATAAATCATTAGTTGTTTTATCATATTCGTAAAGAATAGTTCCATCCCAAAATGTTTTTAAATATTGTTCAAAAGAACCAAATTCTTTTTGAATATTTCGAAAAATAATAGCATTTTGAATACTAGCTTTTATTTTTAATCGATTACGAACAATTCCCGGATTATTTCGTAATTCTTCTTGTTTTGCATCATCATAAGAGCATACTTTATCGATATTAAAATGATCATATGCTTTTCGAAAAGCTTCTCTTTTATTTAAAATACATTCCCAAGAAAGACCTGCTTGAAAAGATTCTAAAATAAGCATTTCAAATAAGTAAGAATCTTCTAAACATAATCTTCCCCATTCTTCATCATGATAAGTTACATATAAAGGATTTTTTTCATTACACCAACGACATCGATTCATACAAACCTCCTATTTTTGAATAACAATACCACTATGAGGAGCTAGTAAATTTCCATTTTCTTTTTTCAAAGTTAAAACACGTTCTTTATCTTTAAACTCCCTAGGTATTTCTACTCTTCTTGCATAATCAGAATTATTAATAATCGTTAAATAATCAGAGTCCCCATATCGACCTGTTGTGACAACATCCGGAGTGACAGAAAGAAGTCGAAAATCAGCATCTCTTAAATCCGGATGATTTTTACGAAAAATTCCCATAGACCGAACCGTAGAAAGAATTTCCGGATCCTCTCTTCCCCAAGGAAAAGGTTTTCGATTATCTAAATTATTTAAACCTTCAAGTCCTGTTTCATCTCCATAAAAGATAGATAAAATACCAGGATACATCGTAAGAAACAACAAATACGTTTTATAGAGTTCTTTTGCTTGTTTATACTCTTCTGGTGTTAATCGATAAGCTTGTGTATAAGCAAGATTTTTCTCTAATGATTTATGAATGTTTTTTGCCCAACCTTTACCTGACGAATCTTTATCCGGATTAAAAGGCGTATGAGAAAAAATACTCATCAAATAAGAAACCGTTTCTTCAGGTACACCCTTTTCTCTAAGTTTCTGCATAAATTGATAATAAGAATCAAAACTAATTTCTTGTCTTCCTTCTAATACATCACAAACTTTTTCATTCGAAAAACCAAGATCTAAGAAAGAATCTAAAATTTTATTTTGTAAGTCCCCATCTAATTGTCGAAAACGATGATACGTATCAAATTTCTTTTTTCCAAGTAATGTAATAATACGAGAAATATCATGCGTAGAAGTAAAGTTCATAGCCGTTTGAATACAGCCTTCTGGATGATAGGCTTGAATGTCTCGTAACGCATAGTTTAGTCGATTCGCATCTTGATATTTAACATAACGAACCAAAGCATCCGTTAATTGATAGTTCATATAAGAATGCATACTACGTCCAGAATTAATATAAGTTCTTCCAGTACGTACAGCATCATCCCACACTTCTCCTAGAATGAAACCATCTTTTTTATTTCTCACAACGGCTTTATGAATATCTTCTAAAGCGGGATCTGATAAGTCATCCGCAACATCAAGTCTTAATCCATCAATTCCAAGAGAAAACCAGTAGTCAATCACTCCGCCTTCTCCACAAATTATCTCTCTCCAAATAGGACTATCACAGTTTAATACAGGAAGGTTTAAAAAATTCCACCAATATTGATAGCCACCACTATCGGTATGACGGAAGAAATCTTGATATTTACTTTCTGGATTGTTGAAAGCACCATCTTCATGAGGATTCCCAGTTTTATGCTCCCCAAAACGATCAAAGTAGATACTTTCATCTCCTACATGATTAAAGACAGCATCTAAAATAACTTTCATACCTCTTTTATGAGCCGCATCACATAATCGTTTTAAATCTTCATTTGTTCCAGCATAAGGATCAATTTTATGATAATTAGTTGCATCATAACGATGAGTCGATTGACTCTCTACAATAGGACTTAAATAGATAATAGTAACTCCTAAAGATTCCAAATAATCGAGTTTTTCTTCAATTCCTTTGATGTCTCCTCCAAAGAAATCTACATTCCAAACATCTTCTCCTGCGTAATGTTTTGGAACATTTTTATTATCACCCAAAACAACTTTCTCCATCCATTTTTCATGAAGTTGTCTTCTAGGCATAGGTTCTTTTTGTGTTGTGGGAGATCGATGAAAGCGATCGACAAAAATGTGATACATGACTCCACCTTTAGCCCACTCAGGAACTTCGAAGTTAACACTGATTTTATTCTTTTCATCATAAGCAAGATCTGTCTTTGTTTCACGGTTCGTTACAAAATATTTTTGTCCACGAACTTTGTATTGAAAGTAATAAGGATAGACAGCTTTTGTGCATAAAAATAAATCACAAACAAATTGTGCTTTACCATTTTCATTTTTCACAAAATGCATAGGATATTGATTCGTTCCATGACCATCTTCCAACATCAAAGAAACATCATCAATCCAACCTACATTCGTTGGGATTTGAATGGATACTTGATAAAGGTTTCCTGCATCATGATGTTTTCTAAGATTCCAATTAATTTGAACATTATCTTCTCGCTTCATAAGACTCCTTATAAAACCCTATCTTATTCTATATTCATTATAACAAAAAAAATGGGGAAAATCCCATTTTATTTTTCATCTTCAAAAACAAACGTAATTTGTGCATCATATAATTGCTGATAACTAAGTCTCTTAGCTTTGTTTTCAGATTTATCGAGTGTTTGGATTTCAATCATATCCCAAATCGCAACCCACCATACAACACAGATAAAATTAGAAATAATGCTTCCTACATATTTATCCGTTAAAATATTCACAATTAATAAGACCATTCCAATAATCGCAAGAACAATACTTCTACGATTGGAAAGCATCATTTCATAATCCACATCATCAATTTCAATTCCATAATTATTGCGAATAGAACGAACCACTTTTTCTTGTTCCTCTACCCCAATCGTTGGACAATGGATTTCTAAAACAATATCGGTATTAATCGGAATCATATAAGCAATCTCTTCAATATAAGCACAGACAGAATCTGATAACTCTACTTGTTTATAATCATGTTCCATATATAAATCAGATAATCGATCTAATTGAACAGGAATTACTGCTTTTCCATCTATCATATATTGTTTTTCTACATATTGATCTTCACTAAATTTTATCTTTCTGTTTTTTCTTCTTGCATTTCTTTTAATAACCATAAATCCTCTTTCTATTTTGTATCCATATAGACTGTTTTCATAAAGGCTGTTTCAAATACTTCTCCTTTTTCTACATTCGTAAATACAATTTGATAATATTCATTCTCATCATAAGCTCTGGTATAAACACGAATCTTTTGATCATTTTCTTTATAAGAATAGGTTTTCCATTTTTTACCATTGTATTTTTTTTCTACTGTTTTTGTTAACTCATCTAATTTAGGCATATCTTCTATATCTTTTTCTAAATTCCCTTTAATTTGATAAATTGCAATACGATAAATAACATTTGGTTTTTTATCATATAAATCATAAAAACGATATGTCTTTTCACTACCAAAATCAAAGGAATTAGAAATTGTATAATGAAGATGTCTAAAATCAATTGCTTGATCTAGTTTAATTTTTTTACCTGCAACTTGATATTGTTTTACTCCACATCCAGTAATCAACAACAAGGCAATTATTACCAATAATATTCTTTTCATAACATCCCTCTATTCAATGAAATTATATCAAAAAAATAGAGTTTCATTCAACTCTATTTTTCATCTAACTCTTCTAAATACATTGTTTTTTCAAACATCTGAATCGTTTGATCATATAAGTCATTATCTTCCCCATTCAAAGTAATTTTTACTTCATATTTATGATCTCGAAAAGAGGCATAATAATAATGTACTTTTTCTGACTCACCAACATACCAAGTAGAATCATTGATTGTTTTCTTTTCTAAAGATATTCCTTCTGCTAAAGCAGGAGCACTTGTTTGAACATAATCCTCAATAGAAAATGATTCATCAATAGAGTCAAGAAGAATCATACAATCAATTCCAGTTGGTCCTGCATCCTTCCATTCGCCTGTATAAAACTCAAAGACACCTAACATGCCATTCGTTGGACTTTTTAGAAAACCTTCTGGTAAATAAAATTCTAATTCTTTTGTTTCAAAGGCATTCCCTTTCGCAACAGGTCGATTACTCTTTTCTTCTTTAGGAGCAGGATCGACTGTTTTTTGGGCTCCACACCCTGTTAAACAAAATACAAATAGTAATAAACAAAAGATGAAAAACTTCTTCTTCATAGTTTATCCCTCGCTTACAAGAATATTTTACCACAAAAAAGAAGTAGAAATCTACTTCTATATCAATTTACCCATAACAAGTAAATTATAACGATAATATCTTTCAAAATAGTTAGGATCCATCGAACAAGTTTGTAAGATGATAATTTTATCCTGTCCACTGACAGATACTCCTGTATCATATTCAGAGTGATTTTTATACTCTTGAATTTTAGTTTCCCATTCATCTGCACGATACGTCATTTCACGGAAATATTCTAACCCATCAGACTCTTCACTATCCGCAACCGATACATATACGGAGAAGATCTCATACGTATAGGTATTTCCTTCATATTGAATCGTAATATAACGGTTTTGATAATAATAATTAGGATTATTATGATAGTTTTGTAAAGCTTGGAATGGTCCATTTCCACCAGGTGAACTGTGTGCATAGATAATGGTTTTTCTTCCCGTAAAGTCATTACGGACATCGATCATTGGAACTCCTCTACCATCCCATTCACCAGATAAGTTGTGATTTAAATAAAAGTTATCTCCACTATCTTTCATTAAATAATCATATAAGTTATTTCCAACACGAATACTGTTTCCAGAAATAACGAGTGGTTCTGCTTGATAAGATACTGTTTGAACAGAAGGTACTTCTTCTTTTACTTCTGGTACTACTTCATCAAGAACAATTTCTTCTCTTTGAACAACCTCATGATGACGAAATGTTTTCTCTGGTTCTACGATAACAACTTGATTCGAATGAATCACATAACCAAAGAATGTAACATAAAGGCTTACAAAAGCCATACCAAGTTTTAGTAACTTAGCATAGAATGCTTTTCTCATACAACCCAACCCCCATTGGTACGCACATTATACCATAAAATAAGGATTTTGTCAAAAAAAAGCACCCTTTATAGGGTGTGCTCTTTTAGATATTTTTGAATTTCAGATACCTTATCTAACTGTTCAAAAGTACTAGTTTTTCTACCAAAATGACCATAGTTTGTTAACTCATGATAGCAAGTATGTTTTAAATCTAAAGATGAAATAATATTATTAGGTCTAAAATCAAAGATTGTATCAATTAATTGTAATAAATAATCTTCTGAATATTCACTAGTACCAAATGTATTAAGAGATAAACTAACTGGTTTGGCAACACCAATCGCATATCCAACTTGAATCATTGCTTCCTTACAAACACCAGCAGCTACTAAATTCTTACATACATAACGAGCATAATAAGCAGCAGAACGATCCACTTTCGTATAATCTTTTCCACTGAATGCTCCTCCACCATGAATCGAATATCCACCATAAGTATCAACAACAATTTTTCTTCCTGTTAAACCAGAATCTCCTACTGGCCCTCCAATAACAAAACGTCCTGTTGGATTCACAAAATACTTTGTATCTTTTAATAAGTCTTTTCCAATCACTGGTTCAATAATTTCTCTTTTAATATCTTCTTCTAATTGTTCATGAGAAACCGTATCATCATGTTGAAGAGAAATAACAACTGTATCAACACGAACAGGAACCTTGTCTTGATATTCAACCGTTACTTGCATCTTACCATCTGGTCGTAAATAAGGAATGATTTTCTTCTTACGAACTTCTTCTGATTTTTTTGCAAGTTTGCTAGCTAAAGAATAACTAAGTGGTAAATAATCTTCTGTTTCAGAACAAGCATATCCAAAGATAATTCCTTGGTCTCCTGCTCCAATTTCTTTTTGATTAACACCACGAGAAATATCAGCTGATTGTTCATGTAAATCAATTAAGATAGGAACCGTATGGCCATCAAATCCTAATTCAGGAGAATCATAACCAACATCTAATAATACTTTTCTTACAACACTTTCAATATCGCAAGAATAGGAACTTGTAACCTCCCCAAATACAAATACCCTTTTGCTACTAGCTGCTACTTCAACAGCTACTCTTGAATCTTCGTCGTGAAGAAGATATTCATCCAAAATAGAATCTGCAATCAAATCACATAACTTATCGGGATGCCCTTCACATACCATTTCACTTGTAAATAATTTTTTCATAAGTACCTCCTTCTTAATTACCTTAAAAAGAAAAAGCATTCTATATAACCTAGAATGCCGTGTTTAACTCATCTTTCGGTTATAACCGCAGGATTTAGCACCCATCCGAAATGGGTTGCTGGATTTCACAGAGCCTGTTCTCTCAATCACTCTTGATAAGGTAATATATAAATTTATTTACAACCCTAGTATACCAAAAATAAAAAGAAATACAAGAGTATTTCTTTGATATTTAATTTTATTAAGCATTTGGATCTGTTGGCTCTTCACTTTCTCCTACAGAAATGGAATTCATAAAAGTATTAAAAGTTGTTCGATTCTCTGGAATATCTTTCATCGTCGCAGAAATATAATAAGTATGTTCATCAATCGTTGTATAATATTGAACGAAAACAAAATCTCCATCATCAGCTTCATCAACATTAGATTCCATATTTTGATAAGTAATACCATGAATCGTGACAGGAGAATATCCTTCTCTACCCGCAAGAACTCTCTCAGAAGTAATATCACGATAAGAGGTAACCGTAATCACTAATTTAGAGGTATAAGAATAAGAAACAGAAGCCCAATTAATATCTTCACCAAGGGTTCCCTCTTCTAAAGTTCCAGGAACAGATGGTTTTTCAAAACGTAAAGCATAAAAAGCATATTGTCCTTCTTTATAACGACGTCCAAAGATACTAAACTTTCCCGTTACTTCACCATATCCTAAAATAAGAATCAGTAATATAATAACTCCTATTACAATACCAATGACTACTTTCTTGTTCATAGAAAACACCTCACGTACTATAAACATTATAATCTATTTTATTGAGAATCACAAGTATAGTTATTTGTCAAATTCAAAAAAATGATATTTATTTTTCCCAACAAATGTGGTATAAGATAAGCAGAGAGAAAAAGGAGTGGTATATATGGAATTAGAAACATTACAAGAATTATTAGAACAAAAGAAAAGAAGCGAAGTAAAAAAACTATTACTTGAAATGAATGAGTACGATATCGCCTCCTTAATTGAAGATCTTCCAGAAGATCAATTAATACAAGTTTTTAGATTATTACCTAAAAATATTGCCAGTGATGTTTTTGTTAATATGGATGATGAAGTTCAAAGAAATTTGATTTCTTCCCTAACAAAAGAAGAAGCAAAAACAATCATTGAAGACATGTTTACCGACGATGCAGCAGACTTATTTGAAGAAATGCCTGCCGTTATGGTAACAAGATTATTATCCAACGTCGATAAATCTACAAGAGCCGATATCAATCGATTATTAAAGTATCCAGATGATTCTGCCGGTGCTTTAATGGCAATGGAATATATTCACTTAAAGAAAGGTTTGACGATTGAACAATCCATCGCAAGAATTCGAAAACAAAAAGAAGATTTCGTATCCTATGATTCTTGCTTTATCACAGATAACAGTAGAACCTTACTTGGGTATGTAACCGTAAAAGAATTAATTATTAATGAACCAGATACCTTAATCGATGACATTATGGAAGAATGTGAACACGTTCTTACAACCCAAATGGACCAAGAGGAAGTTGCTAACATCTTCCAAGATTACGACTATAGTACCCTACCAGTTGTCGATTCAGAAGGAAGACTTGTTGGTATCATCACAGTCGATGACGTTATCGATATCATGGAAGCAGAAGCAACAGAGGATATCGAAAAGATGGCCGCTATCACACCAACTGATAAGCCATATATGAAAACAGGAGTATTTGAAACTTGGAAGAAAAGAATTCCTTGGCTACTACTCTTGATGATATCTGCAACCTTCACAGGAAGTATTATTACACACTTTGAAAAAGCATTAGCAACCTATGTCGTTTTAACCTCTTTCATTCCAATGCTAATGGACTCAGGTGGAAACGCCGGTTCTCAAGCAAGTGTATCCGTTATTCGTAGTTTATCCCTAGATGAAATTGAATTCAGTGATACTTTCAAAGTCATTTGGAAAGAAATTAGAGTTGCCCTACTTTGTGGAATAACACTTGCTATTGCAAACTTCGCAAAATTAATGATTATTGATCATGTCACAATGACAATCGCAGCTGTTGTATGCAGTACTTTATTAATGACCATTATCTTTGCAAAATTCGTTGGTTGTACTCTTCCAATTCTCGCAAAGAAAGTTGGATTTGACCCAGCTGTTATGGCATCCCCATTTATCACAACAATCGTAGATGCCTGTTCCTTATTAATTTATTTCAAAATAGCAGGAATGCTTTTAGGAATATAAAAAAAACATCTCATCGAGATGTTTTATTTTTTTTAATAAATGGTTTTTGTAATCCCCACTTGATAAGAATGACAAGGATAATAGCAAGTAACTTCACTAAAATAGATGGCCATTGAAGAGTAATATGAAGTCCCCATAACATTCCTTCTGTCACAAGAAGTCCTACAACAGATAATCCTAAATAAATACAAAGTGGTTTTTGATAATTATTTTTAGGAAATCGATATTTAAAACTCATGAATATTCCATATCCTAATGCAATCACAAAACTAATAACATTCACCCATAAAGAAGAAAGAGATGTTAATAAAACAAGAAGGATGAAGATAACAAAATCAATAATATTAGAAACTCCCCCAACAATGAAAGACTTATAAATTCCCACAAGCATCTGTTCTTGAGCAGGCGCAACACGTCTTCCCATAGATCCCAAAGACTCTCTTACCATCATCGTAAGTTCATCTACTTTTTCTTCTTCTTTTTTCTTTTTTACTTTTATTTTTTTAGTATTACTCATAAAATTTCCTCTTAAAGATATTCATCACGGAATTCTTTTTCAACAATTTCTTTGACACCATCATACATATCATCATTCATTTTTTCTTGAACTTCTTGTAATGCATTTTCATAATAGAATGCTCCATTCTCAATCGCAAGAGTATAACCAGTATGGGCAATTAATAAATACTTATAAGAAGTAGAAAGATTCTCTCCCATTCCTCCACCTGGTGCTTTTTCAAGTGCTAATTGATAGAACAAAGCAGGATAAGCTAATTGTTCTTGAAGTTGACCATTCTCTAGTAATTCTGCCAAAGCATTTTCATAATAGTAAACTCCTAGTTCATGATCTTTCTCAACACCTATTCCATCACAATAATTCTTTCCTAAACGATAGAAAGATTCTACATCACGACTATCTATTCCGATACGGAAATAAGATAGTGCAAGATCAACCTCCGCTGGTACCCCTTCTCCATGCATATAACAATGTCCTATATAACCAGCTGCTCTTCCATTTCCAAGTGCCGCAGCTAAGTGGAAATAATCTAACGCAACTTCATAATCTTGATCATAGTAATAACGTATTCCTTTATTTACTAAGTAATTAGAATCACCATTTTGAATCGCAGCTTTATCTGCTCTCGTTAATTTCATAATATCTCCTCCTAATACTAGTTCTATTATATCAAAAAGAATCATAAAAAGAATATTTTTTCAAATAAAAATATTGTATAATGATTATGATAGAAAGGATGATTACATGAAAAACATCACAACATTTTTATTAAAAGATCATTTAGAAGATTTTAAAGATGCTATTGAATTTATCTCTTATAATCCAGATACTTTTATAAAAGATTTAAAAAATGCTAAAGGAAAATATATTAATTTTATTAAAGATATCGATCATACCTCTAATAACTATTTTGAAACCATATTAAAAACAACTCAAACAGAATTTGATGTTTGTTTTATCAATTACACCGTAGAAATCGATGGAAAAGTAATGGCAACCGAAAAACTAGAAACACCAGAAATTCAAAAAAGACCTTATGTAGGAGACTATATTTGGGCATATATTTGGAGAAAAGAAAAATTACTAGAATTGCTAAACTCAGAAGATAAATCAAATGAAGCTATCGATAATATGTTTCAATATGTGAATTATATAGAAGAACCAATCTATCACCATAAACCAAGTGAAAGAATGGTATTTGATTTTATTTATACCGATGAAAAAGAAGAAGTAAGAAGAAAAAATGTTTTCTATTTAGGTTCTTTCTGTAATGGACAATTTAATGGATACATTACTTGGTTAAAGAATATAGGAAGATGTTTTGGAAAAGATTATCCACTAACAATCCTATATGATAAAATTTATGAACCAACGAAAAAAGCATTTGAAAAATATTTTGAAGTAATTGAAAGAAAAGAAGATGTGAATTATATTTGTGATCGATTACTCGTAACTTACTCTACTTATTATTATGCAAAAAACATTTTGACAAAAGAAGAAAATTATTTATTCATTCATGGAATTATGTCAGACTATGAACACTCTAGAAGATATAAATATGATAATTATACAAAGTATATTGGAGTATCTGAAATTAGTGCCAAAAAAGCAAAGGGATACTACCCTACCGAACAATTTGATCATATTTTAAATCCGATTAAAATTGATAAGAGAGATGTAAAACCACATTTAAAATTAGTTTCGGCTCAAAGATGTGATCCGATTAAAAAAGGAGAAAGAATTCATCAAATATCTCAAATATTAGATGAAGAAGAAATTCCATATACTTGGAATATCTTCACAGATAAAAGCCCTTATGATGATAATATATATGGAGGAGTTATTTATAGAAAACCAATTCAAAATACTCTTCCTTATATCAAAGATGCAGACTACTATGTTCAATTAAGTGACAGTGAAGCTTGTAGTTATTCCGTATTAGAAGCACTTGCTTTAAATACAAAAGTCATTGTAACACCACTGGATTGTTATGAAGAAATGAAAATTGATGAAACACAAGGATACATTATTCCATTTGAATTATTCGAACCAGAACATAAAGAAAAGTTAAGAGAAATTGTATTAGATATTTATAAAAATAAAAATAGGAAAATGCAAAATCAATTATCAGAAGAAATGTATGAAGGATATAAAGATCTATTCAAAAAATAAAAGATAACATTACCTGTTATCTTTTTTTAATA
>CAMIXP010000021.1 GCA_946402785.1 uncultured Caryophanales bacterium
TTCGTTTAATTAACCAAGTAGGGGTTGTTGATAAAGATTATTATAATAATCCTACGAATGAAGGACATATCTATATTGGTCTTCAAAATGAAGGAGAAAAAGATTACGAGGTTAAAAAGGGAGAAGGTTTTGGTCAGGGATTATTTATGAAATATTTATTGACAGAAGATGACCAATTGAATTCTAAAATGATTCGTAATGATGATGACAATTATTTAAAAGAAAATTAAAAGATGGTAACGAATTATCATCTTTTTCTTATTTATGTTATAATAAATAACTGTTAGGGAGGTTCTTATGGGAGAGTTAGATCATACGATTGAAAAAGAAAGAAAATTAATAGAAATGTTAGGGTATCATTTTATTGGACCTGATCATAATTATCGTTGGATTATTACGGATAAAAATTTGAATCAAGTAGGTTATATTCAATTTAAAAAGTTACGTAATGGAAATAAAAAGAAGGGAATACCTAAAATATTTGGGTATGAAACCTTTATTGATAGTCCTACTTTTACGACTCATTTTACGAGAGAGTCTAATGATGAAAATGGTAATTTGATTGAAGATGATGAATATCATTATTCATTTGATGTCAAAAGAAAGAATGGAGAACTAGACCATGTTGAAATGAGTTGTGGTGATTTTCCTTCTATTACGATGTGGAGTAAGAAATATGGATTTATTTCATTCCATATTGGATGTCAGGGAATGTATTTAAATTTTAAGAGTAAAACAGAACATTTTAATATTGAAGAGATCCTTGTTTGTCAAAACGCTGATGAAGAACATCATGCGAATAAAGAATATACGTATCAAATCAGAAATTGTGATAAAAGTATTGAATTAGTGGATGATCAACCAATGGGTAGAACATCTCGTGAAATTAGTGGTGTTCAGGCATATGATGATCCTAATCATTTAAAAGTTTCTCTTAGAACTTGGAAGAATGGAGCTTTAAGATATCGTCGTGATGATCAAGTAGATGGTACGATTGAAGAGATGATTCAAAAACATCAAATGGGTCTTGATTGTTTCAGCCATTTCCGTCATCATTTGAATCACATTTTACCATTTAAGAAAGATGTTATGTCTTCTATGGTACGTAAAGATATCGTTGATCAAGAACGATTATCTATCTTCTTCCCAGACTATTATGAGAAAGAAGCAAATCAAGGAAAAAAATAAATAAAAAAGATGACTTTTGTCATCTTTTCTTTTTAATCAAAATATCTAGAAGTTTTAATGTATTGTTTTGCTTCTTTTGCTTTTGGATCTTTTATTGCTTTTTCTACTTTTTGAGATAATTTTCTATCGATTTTATATTCTCCTATACCTTCTCCTGGTAACATATATGGGTTTGTTACAGTAAGAACAGAATTAATAACCATTTGAACAGGTAGAGCTGTTGTTTTAAATAAGTACTCATAAGAGTTTCCAATTAATCTTAATCCTTTATCTGTTACATAGAATACTTCTTTTGTATATGGTGATGCAGCAATCTTTGTTTTTCTTTTCCCTATTTCTTTTGTACAAACGATATATGGTTTATCTTGAATCATTTCTACATGTACATCTTTTCCAATTAAAGATAAAAGCATATATGGATTGAATTGTTTTTCTAATATTCCTTTAAAATTACTAATACTATATCCTTCTATACCATAGTTTGGTCTTGTAAGTTCATCAGATCCACTGTGTAGATAGAATGTATTACTTAATTCATTTGTTTTCTTTCCATTTCTATCATAATCAGATAATTGTAATACATGTTTCATTGGCATTGTCATTAGATAAGATTCTTTTTCTGTATCAAACCAATCTTGGTATTCTTTTTTTGATAAGAATTCATCGAAAATGCAATCTTCAAATTGATGTCTTGCGAATATTCCACAACGATAATAATGAAGAAGTTTTTCCGCTTCTAACCATTCTTTTTCAGAATAATTATCTGGTTTCGGAATTCTTAAAATTCCGTCTTTATCTACATTGATTGTCATTTCTCTTTTTCCAAAGTATCTAGCAATCTGTGAGAAAACGGCTCTTTCTAATCTCAATCCTAAATATTGTCCTTCATTTTCTTCACTTAATGCTTGTTTTCCTAATGGTTTTTCTGATGGACCATTGGTCCAAACTGTTAGTACATTTAATTTATCCACCGAAGTTCCTCCTCTTTTAAACGATTTTTATTCTAACATAATGTTTTTATTGACACAATATATTTATTTGTTTTTACAATTTTATAGGATTATGCTAAACTTATACTAGTGAGGTGCGTTTTATGGTAAGTGGTGGAACTGTTACAAGCGATTTAAGTTCATTATCCTCTTTTAGTAATTCTTTTACGACTGAAATTAATGGGCTATCTGGCGCATGGAAAGGTGCCTCCTATGATAATTTATCATCGAAAGTTAATTCTGTAGCAGAACAGTATTTAAGCGCAATTAAAGGCCAAATGCAAGCTTTTGCAAATGCATGTGATTTATATGTTGAATATCAAGATACAAAAAATAAATTAAGTTCTGCTAGAAGTGCTTATAATTCAAGCAAAGATGAAAAGAAGAATACTTCTTTCATTCATCAATTAGAAACAAGATTACAAGAGTTAAAAACACAAATTGAAGGATTATTAGGAAGTGCCAGTGGACCTGCTTTAGAAGGAAGTAAGAATTCTAATTTAAATGTGGATCCTGGTACTACTACAAAAGGTTCTTCCGCAGATGGCTTAACTCCTAAGTGGGGAAGTTTTACGAGACAAGTCTTTACTTCTTCTACGGGTATTCAAATTCCATATTTATTCTATGAACCTGATTATGGAAAACAAGTTACGGGTTTACCAACTCATATGTATATGACAGGTGCTGGAATGAGTTCTACAGGAGAAAAAATTATGACTTATGGTGGAATTGGTAAATTATTAAATGAAAAAGCTTTAAATCCATCTGGTTATGTAATTGTACCTTATGTACCTTCTGGAAAAGAATATGAAAGTGAAAGTTTTAGAAAAGCTCTTGCAGAATTACCTGTTTCTGTTTCAAAAGAAAAGAATGGAGATTTAAATCGTATTTCTTTAAGTGGACATAGTTATGGCGCTATTACAGCTTATAATCTTGTTAATGAGAATCCTAATACATTCTCAGCTATTGTTCCTGTTAGTGGTTCTAAACCACCAACTAATGCGTTTAAAAATGTAAAAGTATGGGCTTTCCATGGTACACAAGATAATCCTGGTAATAATACTGATTATCGTAAGGCAGTCCAAAATGTAAAAGCTATTCAAGCAATGGGTGGAGATGCTACCTTACATGCTTATTCTGAATATCCAAACTGCTATCATACCCATACGGCTAATTATACATTCTCTCATTCTTTTGATGATCCTGAAGATGAGAAAAAAGAAGATGTTAGTCCATTAGAGTGGGCCTTTAAACAAGTTAAAAAGACTGCTTAATCTAGCAGTTTTTTCTGTCAAATGGGAATATTTTATTAAAAAGTATTCTTTTTCTTTTTAATCAATGTTAAAATGAATATTGTAGAAAGTAGGGTGATACGATGGTAAGTGGTGGAACTGTTAATAGTGATTGCTCATCCTTACAAAGTTATCTAACAAGCTTTACAAATGAAATATCAGGACTTAGTGGTAGTTGGCAAGGAGCATCTTATGATAATTTATCTGCAAAAGCACAAGAATTTGCTTCTGAATATGGAAGTGCTATTAAAGGACAAATGGGTTCTTTTGCTTCTGCTTGTGATTTATATGTAGAATATGAGAATTGTAAACAAAGTATTGCTTCTGCTGAGAGTAGTTATAATAGTGCTGTTTCTAGTAATGATTCTTCTAATGTAACTCGTTGGGGAAATGAAGTTGCTAGTTTAAAGCAAAAATTATCGAATTTAAAAACACAAATTGAAGGGTTATTATCCAGTGCTAGTGGTGTTCATTTAGAAGCTTCTTCTAATTCTGCTCTAAGTAATGTTAGCGCTAATTTAGCAGGTTTAGGAACTCCAACTTATGGAACATTCACTGAAAAATCCTTTAAAGATCCTGAGACAGGTCTTACAATGCCTTACTATCTATATTATCCAAATTATGATGGTAAACAAGTTGATGGATTACCTGTTATGATGTATATGCATGGTGGATCTAATAATAATAGTGCTAGTGCTTTACTTGCTCGTGGATTATCAAAATCTTTACGAGAAAAAACTGTTAATCCTAGTGGTATTGTTATTGTTCCATTTATTCATAGTTTCTCTGATAAGAGAACTCTTCCAACCTTGAAACATTTATATGACAATGTTGTAGAAGAGTATCATGCTGATAAGTCTCGTTTATCTGTATCTGGACATAGTAGTGGTGGTATTATGACCTATAAATTGATTAATGCCTATCCTAATTACTTTGCTGCTGCTATTCCAATTAGTGGATTTACGCAGGTAACAGATGCTTTCAAATATACAAGAGTTTGGGCCTTTAATGGTGAATTAGATACAGGTGGTAGTACTTCTAATGCAGGTGCTAAAAAAGCTGTTGAACAAATTAATGCAATTGGTGGAAATGCTACCCTACATACTTATGCAAGAGCTGGACATGCTTATGTTCAAGATTATACTTATGAAGGAAAAGAGTATGAGTCTCCTGATGGAGAATCTATTACTCCTCTTGAATGGGCATATAAACAAAAATTAGTTACTTTTAATACATGATTAGATTTTCAAATCTAATCTTTTTTGTGTCAAGTACGTGTTTTTCCATAAAAAACGTATTTTTTTATCTTTTATAAAATGATAAAATGGTTATAGTAGAGAAGGTGAGTATATGGTTAGTGGTGGTACTGTTAATGGAGATTTATCATCTCTTCAAACTTCTTTAAGCAATTATAACAGTGAAATCACCGGTCTTTCTGGTAGTTGGACTGGACCTTCTCATGATAATTTAGTATCAAAAGCAGAAGCTTTTTATTCTGAATATTTAAGTGCCCTACAAAGTCAAATGGGTTCTTTTGCTTCTGCCTGTGATTTATATCAAGAATACGCTACTTGCAAACAAAATATATCGATTGCTCAAAGTAATTACAATCAAGCAGTTGCGAATAAAGATAATTCTGCTGCGAATCGATATAGTTCTGAAATATCTTCTTTGCAGAGTAAACTTAGTTCTTTAAAAAGTCAAATTGAGAGTTTACTAGCTGCTGCAGGATCTGTATCCTTACAAGCTTCTAGTAATTCTAGTTCGTCTAGTTCTAGTTTTACAGCTGGACAAGCTTTATCGGTTGCTCCTGGAGTTTATGATTATACGTTTACGAGTAGTGCTGGTAAAGAAATGAAATATCATGTTTATATTCCTAATAATGCCAAAGAAGGCATGCCGCTTATTCTTTATCTACATGGAGATGGATCTGTTGGAAGATTCGATCATTTAAAAGATAGTGAAATGGCTGCTTGTGTTAAGAAAGCGTATGGAGACGATTATCCGTTTATTTATATTCAACCAATGACTGAGGTTACCTCTTGGTCAGATGATGGAAGACTAGATACGTTAGCAGAACTTGTACAACAAGTAACAAAAGATTATAAATGTGATCCGAATAAAGTTGTTTTGACGGGAGCTAGTCGAGGAGGAATAGGTTCATGGCAGCTTGCCAATGCTCATTCTGAATTATTCTCTGCCTTTGTTCCTGTTAGTGGATATGGTAATAAACTTGATTTATCGAAATTTGTTAATTTACCAACCATTGCTGTATCTACTCCTGATTCTTCTGATGATTGGAATTATCAAAATATGAAATCCAATGTTAAGAAAATCAATGAGGCTGGAGGAAACGCTACTTTTGTTTCAAAAGATGGTTATTCTCATAGTTCTGTAATTAAAGGTACTTATACGACAGAAATGTATGACTGGATGATTAGTCAAACAAGATCTGTTTAATATAGGAGGTTATATTTATGGCTAAATATGTGTGTGATTTTGGAGAAGTTACTTCTGTTGGAGAAAAGGTTATTGAAACAGCTACTACGTTAGAAGCTGCTGTTAATACTTATTCTTCTCGTATTGAAAGTGACTTAGCATCTTGGACTGGTACAGCGAAAGATTCATTTAAGACTACGAATGCTAGTCAAGTATCTGCTGCTGTATCTGATTTAAATTATGTTAAATCTTTAGGAGATTTTATTAAAAATGCTTCTAAAAGTATTGAGGAATTAGAGACGCAGTTAGCTGCCTTATCAATATAGTTTTAATGGATGTGATACTATGGCTGAAGAAAATTTTAGCTTTAAACAATATGGTATATTTAGTGATGGAGTAGCAACTACTCAAGCACTTAATAATAGTTGGAATGAAGGACAAACTTCCTTAGATGGTTATAAAGCAACAATCTCTGGTGGTTCTATCTTTATGGGGCCAGCTGCTGATTCTGCTGTAGAAGGATTTGGTAAAGTTGCTTCTAAGATTGGTTCTGAAGTTACCAATTTCCAAACTATGTATAACTTTTTAATTCAATCTGCTCAGGATTATAGTTCTTCCGATAAAAAAGCTGATGCAACGGTTCTTAATGCTGATGATAGTGGTAAACTTGTTGCATCTACTCTTCAACATACTGTTGTAGGAGGACAACCTGTTTATTACAATCAAAATGGTTACTATGATAAAGATGGTAAATGGAGAAAATGGGAATCTAAATGGGCAAAGGATATTGCCTCATCTGGATGTGGTCCTACTTCTATGGCTGCTGTTTTAGCTACTATGTTTGGAGATACTTCTATTACTCCTTCTACAGTTGCTGATAACATGAGTTATGATGATAATATTGGTGGAAGTTATGTTAAAAAGACTGCTGATATTTATGGATTGGATCAAACCCATAAAATCGGTTTAAATAAAGAAAAAATGGATACCTTCTTACGTAATAATGGTAAGATGATTGTTGCTGTTAATCAAGGTGGACACTATATAGCTGTTCTTGGAATTAATGATAGTACCAATCCTCCAACTTATATTGTTTGTGATCCTAATGATTCTAAAACGGCGCAAAAGACATGGACTTATAATGATATTGCGGCTGGACATACTATGGTATTCCATATCGCTCCAAAGGGTAAAACGGTTGAACAATGTTTACAAGGAACTGGTACAGCAGTACAAGTTTAATATAAATAATCTACTTGGTAGGTGATAAAATGGCTGAAGAAAATTTTAGCTTTGAACAATATGGTATTTTTAGTGATGGTATTAATACAGCTAAAACACTCAATAATTCAGTTGGAGATGGAATGACATCTTTAAATGAATTAAAAAGTAAATTAGCTGGAGGATCTATCTTTATGGGACCTGCTGCTGATTCTGCTGTAGAAGGTTTTGGCAAAGTAGAAGCTCGTATGAGTACGATGACCAATAACTTTAATACGATTAGTAGTTTCTTGGCAGACTCTGCTGTTAACTATAAAGCAAGTGATGAAAAAGCTCAAAAAACCATCAGTATGGAAAATGGTGTTGTTAAAATTGGAGCTGCTGCTCAAACAAGTAACACTGGAAATGCGAATCAAGATGCCATTTATAACTATCTTGCAAAACAAGGATTTAATAATGCTGCTATTTGTGGTATCTTAGCAAATATTCAACATGAATCTAACTTTAATCCTCAAGCATTAGGAGATAGTGGTACCTCTTATGGTATCTGTCAATGGCATAATAGTCGTTGGGATTCATTGAAAAGTTTCTGTAGTAATAATGGATTAGATTCTACAACAATTGATGGCCAAATGGCATACTTAATGTATGAGTTAAAAGAAAAATATCCAAGTATTTATGAATCAATGAAAAATGTTCCTAATACGGAACAAGGTGCCTATGATGCTGCTTATATCTGGACGGTTAAGTTTGAAAGACCTGCCGGTATGGAAGCAAGTGGTGCGAAAAGAGGAAATACGGCTGTATCTAAATACTGGCCAACTTATAAAGCATAAAAGAAAAAAGACCAAATGGTCTTTTTTTAATATCCTAATTCTTTTATAAAACTATTAATAGGTTCCTTTGCGTTATCTGGTGCTTTTACATATAGAAGTGTATTGTCTACTCTTGTTAATACCATATATAAACCTTCTGTTTCTTGGGTATACTTTTCATAATTGGTTCCATTCATATTGGTCTCTATCTTTTTTACATTTGATATTGCTTCAAATTCTTCTTTATTTTTATTATACATTTTCTTAGCTGCCTCTTTTGAATCTAATACATAGAATTCTACTTGCCAATTTTCTGGACTTGCTGCTACGGTAGCACTTTCCATTTCTTCGTTTCCAGCAAATTGATCTAAAACATCTACTACTATTAACTTATTTTTTTCTGCTTTCTTTATATATTCTTCTTTTGATATTTCACTTTTACTGATAGAACATGCAGTTACAAGTAATAACATGATTCCTAATAATACTATTTTCTTTTTCATTTTTATTCCTCCTACAATCTACATCGATTATATCATAAATTGATTCAAATTTATGTCTTTTTTCAAAAATATGATATGATTATAGAGTAGGTGATGTTATGAGAGCAACTCGTTTAGAAGTAAATGTAGATACTTTTAAAGAAAATGTTAATAAAATAAAAGAATATATTCCTGGTAAAGAAATTATGCCTGTATTAAAAGCACATGCATATGGTACTTATTTAAATAAAAGATTGGATATTTTAAATTTATTTAAGATTGTTGCGGTAGCTTTAGTTGATGAAGGAATTGAAATTCGTAAGACTGGATACAAAGGAGATATTTTTGTATTAAATCAACCTTCTATTGATGAAATAGATTTGATTGAAAAATATGATTTAACGATAGGGCTTTCTGATTTATCTTTCTTAGAAGAATGTGTTCAAAAAGAATCTAAGATGAAAGTTCATATTGAAATTGAAACAGGTATGAATCGTACTGGAGTTAAATTAGAAGAATTAGAAGATTTCTTAAATGTTGTTCATACAAGTACATTAAATGTAGAAGGAATCTATTCTCATTTTTCTAGTGCTGATTTTGATGATACTTATACGAGTCATCAAATTGATCTTTTTGAAAAAGCATATCAGTTAGCATTAGATGAGGGATTTGTCTTCCAATATGTACATATCAGTGCTAGTAATGGATTATTGAAATATAATTTACCATTTACGAATTTAGTTAGACCTGGAATTATTCTATATGGATTTGAATCTTATCCTGGATGCTTTGAAGAAATTGATTTAAAGCCTGTTTGTCGTTATGTTACTAAAATTACTTTCTTAAAACAAGTAAAAGAAGGAGAAAAGATCGGTTATTCTCAAAACTTTACTTGTTTAGATGATACGAATGTTGCAACGATTCCAGTTGGATATGGAGATGGTTTCCGAAGAAGTTTTTCCAATCAAGGATATGTTTTCATTCGTGGAAAGAAAGCTCCTATTATTGGAAATGTTTGTATGGATAGTTGTATGGTGGATACAACTGGAATTAATTGCCAAGTAGGAGATGAGGTTGTTCTATTTGACCAAGAACATATCTCTTTAGAAGAATTATCTCGTATTGCGAATACTATTAATTATGAATTATTATGTACGATTGGAGAAAGAGTACCAAGAGTATTTAACGATGAAAAGAGTCAATAAGACTCTTTTTTTATTGCTAAATCTTTTAAAAAACATCTCTTTTTGATAAAATAGACTTATCTATCCTAAATAGAAGAGGTGATAGGATGAATATCTATGATTATATGGATCAATATGGATGCTATTCATTTGAAGAAAAACCAATTAATGAAGTTGATTGCGTTATTTTTTCATTTTTATCTTATGCAGACTTTGATCATATCGTTGAAAATAAAAAAATATCTTTAAAAGATGTTGGTAGAATGCATTTAGGACTTCATAAGAAGGGTGAAAAGAATGTTATGGCTGTTCGGGAAGCTACCAAAATGCTTACTTATATGAAAGATACAAAACGTTATC
This sequence comes from uncultured Caryophanales bacterium, assembly GCA_946402785.1. Classification (GTDB taxonomy): domain Bacteria; phylum Bacillota_I; class Bacilli_A; order RF39; family UBA660; genus UBA3789. Next base: position 9,971 of record CAMIXP010000021.1, read on the forward strand.
GTGATTGTAGTTTATTTCATTATGTTTATGAATCTACGAAAGACTATCAGTTTAGTGCTATTTCGATTGAATATCAAAAGAATCGAGTGTTTGTTTCATATGAGGGAACCGATCAAATGATTAGTGGATGGAAAGAGAACTTTTTATTAAGTTATAGTTTCCCAACGATTACACATACAAGAGCCATTGAATATTTAAATCGTTTTTATACCTTTAGTATGAAGAAACTCATTGTAGGAGGACATTCTAAAGGAGGAAATCTAGCTTTGGTGGCATCTATGTGTTGTAATAGCTTTGCTAGAAGTCATATTAAGATGGTTTATAATATGGATGGACCTGGATTATTAGATAAAGAGTTCCGTTCTAAGAGATTTAGAAGAATTCTTCCTAAATATAAACAAATTATTCCAGAAGATTCGATTGTTGGAATTATGTTATATAGTTCTAATGTAGAAGTCATTCATTCTAAAGCAACGGGTATCTTATCTCATAATGTTGCTTACTGGGAAGTTGAGAAAGATCATTTTAAGAAAGATCGATTAAGTTCTTTTTCAAAAGAATTGAAAAAAGGATTATTAGGTTATCTGGATACCCATACTCCTGATGAATTAAAAACCGTTATCTTTAATTTAGATAAAGTATGTCAAAAAGCAGGAGTATCTAATTTAAATGAATTTAAAACAGATACTCATAAGATTATTGATTTTATTAAAGCTTGTTCTTGTTTAAATATAGAATCTCGTAATATGTTATATGATTTATTAAATATTGTTATTAAAGCTCTAGGAGACTCTAAACATAGAGATTTTGTAGAGTTTGTTAAGAAGTTTAAGTTGGATATCTAAATGGAATTAAATGAGAAACAAAGAAAGTATATTGATCATAAATTAAATGAATTATCTCATTCTAAATTTCGTAGTAGTTTTCATTTAAGGAATTATATGATTTCGATGATTGAGAAAAAAGGAATGGATACGATTGAGAATCATGCTTATGATCTGATTCGTAAAAATCTTATGTCTTGTCTTCCAAATGATGGTAAACAAACTCCTATGAAGGGACATCCTGTTTTTCTAGCGCAACATGCTTGTGGTTGTTGCTGTAGAGGTTGCTTAGAAAAGTGGCATCATATTCCTAAAACAAGAGATTTAGAAGAAAGAGAAATTACTTATTTAGTTGCTTTAGTAATGGAATGGATTAAAAGAGAATATCAATTCAAAAAAGGTGTGTGATACCATGAAATGTATGTTAATTGGTGGAGGAGAAATTGGTAGAGGGGATACTCCTTATGAAACAGAAATCATTGATAAAGAAATAATTAAAATGTCTGAAAAAGTACGTCCTAATTTATTATTTATAGGATTTGCTAGTAGTCATTCTGATTCATATTATGATGTTATTAAGAAAAACTTTCAAAAATTAGGTTGTGAAACTCAGTATTTAAAGAAAAGTAATTGTCTTTATAATCCTGAAATTGTAAAAGCTAAGTTTCAAACAGCTGATATTATTTATGTTGGTGGAGGAGATACTCTTAAACTATTAGAAAGAATCGAAGAATACCAATTAAAACCCCTTTTTAGGGCTGCTATGGAGAGAAATTGTGTTATGGCAGGTATTTCTGCAGGAGCTATTCTTTTCGCAAGAGAAGGCTTCTCTGATGCCTTTATTTTAAGAGGGGAAAAAGACTCTTATGAAATGATTCCTGGATTTGATTATGCTCCTGTTACCATATGTCCTCATTATCATCGATATCAACCAAAAACAGATGCTTTAAAGGCTTATTTAAAAGAACATCCATCTACCATATTTGGTTTAGAGAATGGAACTGCTTTAAAAATTATCGATAAAGAAATCTCTTCGGTTTCTTCTATTCCAAACGCATCTTGTTATCTTGTTTATTATGATCAAGAATTTACAGAAAAGAAATTTTAAGACCTTGTTAGGTCTTTTTTTATTTGTTATGATGGAGTAGGTGATTCTATGAAAGATTTCATGAAACGACTTGTTCAAGTTGTTGTCACAATTCTCATTTTAGTTGGTCTTTCTTATTTATTTCGAGAAGGAGATCCTGAAAAAGAAGTAAAACCTAGTAAGACTAGTACCAATTCTTTAGAAATCTATTATTTCGATGTTGGAAATGCTGATTCTACTCTTATTCGATATCAAGACTATAATGTATTAATTGATGCTGGAAACACAGTAGATGGCGTCAAACTTGTTCCTTATTTAAAAGAATTAGGTATTGATCACTTTGATACTGTGATTGCGACTCATGCTCATGAAGACCATATTGGCGGAATGAGTCGTGTTGTCTATAACTTTCCTATTACCCATTTTTATATGCCAAATCACTCTTCTACTTGGAAAAGTTATGATAATTTAATGAAAGCCTTAGAAAAACAAAATGTAACGTTAGAAACTCCATCAATTGATCAGACATTTGATTTAGGAGATCTTCATTTTACAATCCTTTGGATAGGTGATAGTGAAGATTATAATGAGAATTCGATTGTTTTAAAATTAAACTTTTTGAATACTAGTTATTTATTTATGGCTGATGCAACAGGAGACGTAGAAAGACAAATCTTAGAAAAAGATTTATCCTGTGATGTTATTAAAATTGGACATCATGGATCAAAATATTCGAGTGTAGCTCCTTTCTTAGAAACAGTTCAACCGAAATATGCTGTTATCTCTGTTGGAAAAGATAATGAATACCATTATCCTCACCAAGTTGTTTTAGATAAATTAGAATACTTACATGTAGAAGTTTATCGAACAGATATCCATCATACCATTCATCTAACGAGTAATGGAGAAGATATTACTTTTGATTTTATAGAAACAGACTTAAATGGATAAGTCTTTTCTTTTTCATGTATTTATGGTATAATATATCCTGCAATTAGGGGGATATCTTATGGGTATTAAAAATTTAAAAACTGGAAATATTGATACAAAGAAACAATACAGTTTAGTTAAAAAATCACTTACTGGCCTTGTGAAAGGTGCTGGTACTGGACTAGGAATCGCAGGAACGATTAATACTGCTTTCCCAGCGTTAATTCCAACGTTTGCTGGTATGATTACAGGTGCTAGTGATTTATCTACCATTCAAAAGATTGGAATTGGTTTAGGACTTGCTTCTAATCCAGCTGTTCAAGTATCAGGACTTGCTATTCTTGGAACGGGAGCTTTAATTGGTGCAGTTCTAGGAGGAAGTTATTCCTTAGTACGTAGCCTTATTCAAGGTAGAATGCATCCAGTAGAAGAAGAAAAAGGTAAAACAAGATAAGAAGAGGGAAACCTCTTTTTCTTTTTCATTAGAATTGCTATAATAAAAGAAGAAAGGGTTGAAGTTTTATGGAAGTAACAATCGAAAAGTTAGATCACTTTGGAAGAGGTATTTGTCATATCGATGGACAATTATGTTTTGTTGAAAATGCTTTTCCAGATGAAGTCGTTGAAATTGAAATAATCAAACAACATAAAAAGTACTTAGAAGCTACTGTTTCTGAAATAAAAAAGGCATCTGTTTGCCGTACTACTTCTCATTGCCCTTACTCAGATACTTGTGGAGGATGTCAGTTTGATTCTTATTTATATGATGCTGAAAACAAGTATAAAGAAGAGAAAATAAAAGAGATTATGGAACGATATGGACATATTTCTTCTGATAAAGTATTACCAATTCTATATGGAGAAGATTTGTTCTATCGTAATAAGATTGTTTTACATGGAGAAAATAATTTATTAGGTTTATATAAGACAGATAGTAATACAATCGTTCCTATCCAAGAATGTTCTTTGGTTCATCCTAAAATAAACCATATGATTTCTGTTTTACAATCTATCAACCAAAGTATTAGTGAAGCTACTATTAAGTGTAGTAATGATGGAGAGGAAGTATTAGTATCGATTACAGGAGAAGTTACCAATACCAAACCATTATTAGATGTATGTGATGTATTAATTATCAATGAAGAGTATTTAACAGAAAAAAAAGATATTATCAATCGAATTGGAGAGTATTCTTTCCATGAGAGTGCTTCTTCCTTCTTTCAGGTTCATTCTACGATGACAAAAGTATTATATGATCAAGTATTAAATGCCGTAAAAGAGATACAACCTAAACAAGTTTTAGATTTATATTGTGGTACAGGTACGATTGGAATTTATGTTAGTCCTTATTGTGAACATATCACAGGAGTTGATTCGAATCCTTCTAATATAGAAGATGCGAAAAAGAATCTATTATTGAATGATATTCATTCTATTGATTATATTTGCGATAAAGTTGAAAATGTCATTGATCAGTTTCATGAAATTGACTGTGTTATTGTAGATCCACCAAGAAATGGTTTGGATGAAAAGAGTAGAAATGTATTAAAGAAAATAGGATCACAACACCTTGTTTATGTATCTTGTGATCCTATTACTCTAGCAAGAGATTTAGATGATTTAAAAGA
>CAMIXP010000022.1 GCA_946402785.1 uncultured Caryophanales bacterium
ATAATTAGTGCCGCATCATGTACAACAAACTGCCTAGCACCAGTTGTTGATGTTTTAGATAAAGAATTTGGTATTGTTAAGGGATACATGACAACAGTACATGCCTATACAAATGATCAAGCATCACTTGATATTGCCCACAAGAAAGGACATTTAGCTCGTCGTGGTAGAGCTTGTGCTGCTAATATTGTTCCAGCATCAACTGGAGCAGCATCAGCTATTGGCCTTGTTTGTCCTAACTTAGCAGGTAAGTTAGATGGAACAGCAATGCGTGTACCAGTTCCAACAGGATCAGTTATTGACTTAACATTAGAGTTAGGAAGAAATACAACAGCAGAAGAAATTAACGAAGTATTAAAAGCACATACAAATGAAACACTTGAATATACAGATGATCCAATCGTATCTTCAGACGTAATTGGAAGACGTTGTGGATCTCTAGTAGATGGATTATCAACCAATGTTCTAGAAGTAGATGGAAAACAATTAGTAAAAGTTGTTTCTTGGTATGATAATGAAATGAGTTATACAGCACAAATGGTTAGAACTGCAAAATATTTAATGAGTAGATAGGAGTGATTATATGCCATTCATTGGAGTATTATTAGTTATTATTGCAATCATTCTTCTTTCATCAATTAAACAAATTAACCAATATGAAAGAGGAATCTTATTCACATGTGGTAAATTTTCAAGAGTATTAGAACCAGGATGGAAAATTGTATTACCAATTTTTCAATCATTTACAAAAGTAGATATCAGAACTTTAGCAGTAGACGTTCCTGCACAAGAAGCGATCACAAAAGATAACGTATCTGTTAAAATCAATGCTGTTATCTATTACAAAATCTTTGATGCAGGAAAAGCAATCTGTGAAGTACAAAACTATTACTATGCAGTAAGTAATCTTGCTCAAACAACAATGCGTAATGTAGTAGGAGCTGTTACATTAGATGAATTACTAAGTGAAAGAGATAAAATATCTGGAAGTATTTGTCAAATAATTGATGAAGCAACAGATCCATGGGGAATTAAAGTTGAAAATGTAGAATTAAAAGACGTTAGTTTACCAGAAGAAATGAAGAGAGTAATTGCAAAAGCTGCAGAAGCAGAAAGAGAAAAACAAGCAATCTTAACAAAGGCTGCTGGAGAAGTAGAAGCTGCTAACAATTTAGCACATGCTGCTACAATTATGGGTAATACACCAGGAGCACTTCACTTAAGAACTTTATCAACATTAAATGACTTAAGTTCTGATCAATCTAATACAATCATCTTCGCAGTACCAATTGAAGTACTAGATGCAGTAAAAGGATTATCAAACAAATTAAACAATCCAAATAAAGAGTAAGGAATCTTACTCTTTTTTCTTTAAACAATCATAAAAAAATGATATAATGAACATTAGATAGGAGAATAGGATATGAAGACAATAAAAGATATGAATATTGACAACAAAAGAGTAATTATACGATGTGATTTTAATGTCCCTATTAAAGAAGGGGTAATAGTAGATGATACAAGAATTGTAGGAGCTTTACCAACAATTCAATATTGTATCGACCATGATTGCAAAATCATCTTAATGTCTCACTTAGGAAGAGTAAAAGAAGAGGCTGATTTAGAGAAAAATGATTTATCTCCAGTAGCAGATCGTTTATCTCAATTATTAAAAAGAGATATTTTATTCAGTAAGAAGACAAGAGGAGAAGAACTAGAAGCAATCGTTGATAGTCTAGAATCAGGAGATATTGTATTAGTTCAAAATACAAGATATGAAGATTTAGATGGTAAAAAAGAAAGCAGTAATGATGAAGAATTAGGTGCTTATTGGGCATCTTTAGGAGAAGTATTTGTAAATGATGCATTTGGAACGATTCATAGAGCACATGCATCTAACGTTGGAATTGCTTCTCACTTACCATCATGTGTAGGATTCTTAATTGAACAAGAATTAAATGCATTAAGCGTATTAGATCATCCAGAGCATCCATTTGTAGTAGTTCTAGGAGGAGCTAAAGTTGCTGATAAAATTGGAGTAATTGAAAACTTAGTTACCAAAGCAGACAAAATCTTAATTGGTGGAGGAATGGCATTCACATTCTTAAAAGCAAAAGGGGTTAATATTGGTAAATCTTTATTAGATGAAGAAAATATTGATTTCTGCAAAAAGATGTTAGAAGAATATCCTGATAAGATTGAATTACCAATTGACTTTGCAGTAACCAATGAATTTACAAACGATGAAGAATATCGTACCAAACTAGCAACAGAACTTGCAGATGACGAGATGGGTCTTGATATTGGAAGTAAGACAAGAACTCTATATGAAGAAATTTTAAGAGATGCACGTATCGTTATTTGGAATGGACCTCTTGGAGTATATGAATTTGAAAAATATAAAAAGAACACAGATGAATTATTAAAATTCATTGTAGAACATAATATCAAAACAATCCTTGGTGGAGGAGATATTGTAGCAGCAGCTACAACAGCAGGATACAAGGATTTAGTTTATCATGCTTCAACTGGAGGAGGAGCAACACTAGAATATTTGGAAGGAAAAACATTACCAGGATTAGAAGCAATTAAGTAGGTGAGTGAATTGAGTACTTTAAAACTATTTCCAGTAGATTCTAATGAAAATGGAAATGATTTCCAATTGGAATTAGCTCTACAAGATAGAAAAAAAGTAAAAGATATTTGCCATATTCAGGGATATAGAGATATCAAAAGTTGTACCATTACATTTGATTCCCAAGAAAAGAGAAATCGAAAAATCGCATCATTAGCAGCAAACTATGCACTAGATACATTAGGAATGGAAGAAGTATTCCTTCAAATCAATCCTGATGATCAAAGTATGTTGGATATTCTAGATACAGATGAATTCGAGTGTTTAGGAGACGAAAAAGGTAGTATAATATATCTGAAAGAAAAGACATACTAGAAGGATGATACGATGAAAATTGTAAACGATATCAAAAAGAATACAATACTATTAGTCATTATTACGATAATAGTATTGTATTTTGTATTAAAAAATGATGCGGCAGGAATATGGGAAACTTTAAAAAGTATGAATTTAAGATATATCTTATATGCATTACTTGCTTATCTTGCTTATGTAACGATTAAGGGATATATCAATTATAAAATAGTAAATGATCCAAAGAAGTTTAGTAAAAAAGAAGCCATTCGACAAAACTATATTGCACAGTTCTTTAATGGAATTACTCCTTTTCAAACTGGAGGAGAGCCAATGGCTATTTATATGCTGACAGAACAAGGAATCTCTGTATCCAAAGCAACCAATTATATGGTACAAAGTTTTATATTTTATCAGATTGCTTTGGTACTATGTGGATTACTAGCTGTAATCTATAATCTAATCTTCCATATATTTCCGAAAGTAGAATTACTACAACATTTAGTATTAATAGGATTTGCTATTAACATTGTAGTAGTAATCTTACTATTATTATCCTATTCGAAAACAGCAACCAAAAAACTAGGAAGATTATGTTATAAGATTAGTAAAGCTTTAAAGTCTAAAATAACAGAAGAAGAATTAGAAAGTAAGTTTGAAGAATACCATAATGGATTTGAAGAACTAAAACAAAGAAAGAAACTCTTTATTGGAGGAATTATCTTAAATATTGTTAGTTTATTATGTTTGTATTCCATCCCATACTTTATACTACAAGGAATGGGAGACTACAGAAGTCTAACGATTATTGATACCTTAGTATCTTCTGCATATGTTTATTTAATAGGAGCCTTTGTTCCTGTACCAGGAGCCAGTGGTGGAATTGAATATGGATTTAGTCAATTCTTTGGAAACTTTGTAGAAGGTAGTATGCTACCAGCTATGTTAATTGTATGGAGATTTATCACATACTATTTAGGAGTAATCGTAGGAGCAATCCTATTTAATATTCGTGAAAGGATGAAAAAATGAGAATCGGAATTTTTACAGAAACATGGGCCCCATATATTAGTGGTTTAGTAACAAGTGAAGTTATGTTAAAAAATGCTTTAGAAAAGCAAGGTCATGAAGTATATGTTGTTACAGCCAATCTAGATAGTTTTAAATATGAGTATGATGAAAAAGAAAGAGTCTTAAAAGTACCAGGAATACCAACCGGTATCTATGACTCTCGTCTAACAAGTATTTATCCAATCAGGGCCATTAATAAAATTAAAAGTTGGAAATTAGATGTCATCCACTCTCAAACAGAATTTGCGATTGGAACATTCGCAAGACTATTTGCGAAACAATATAATATTCCATTAGTTCATACTTACCATACGTTATATGAAGATTATGTACACTATATCACGAAAGGTTACTTTAACCGTTCTAGTAAAAAGATCGTAGAGTACTTAACAAAGTTCTACTGTGATACAACCGCAACAGAATTGATTGTTCCAACGAATAAGATTTATAAGTTATTCAAAGAAAAATATAAATTTGAAAAGAATATTCATATTATTCCAACTGGTATTGAAGTAGAAAGATTCTATACAGAAAATCAAAATGAAAAAGAAATTGAAAATTTAAGAAAACTATTAAAACTAAATCGAAAAGATTTTGTGATTCTCTTTGTAGGAAGATTAGCAGAAGAAAAGAATGTAGAATTCTTAATTCATTCTCAAAGAGAATTAGTAAATAAACACGATAACATTAAATTAATTATCGTAGGAGATGGACCAGATAAAGAAAAATATGAAGAATATGCCAAAGAATTAAAACTAGATAAAAATGTAATCTTCACTGGTAAATCTGCTTGGAAAGACATGCCATACTACTATCATGTATCGGATATCTTCGCAACAGCTTCTAAAACAGAAACACAAGGACTTACGGTTATTGAAGCAATGGCTGCGAATACGGTACCAGTATGTATGAGAGATGAAGCATTCCAATCTATGGTAACAGAAGACTTAAATGGATTATTCTTCGAAACAGAAGAAGAGTACCAAGAAAAGATCTTATATCTATATGAACATAGAGATGAATTAAAACGAATTGATAAACAAGCTCGTATTCAAGCAGAACACTATAGTTCTAAGAGTTATGCCGATAGAGTAATAGAAGTTTACCAAAGAGCCATCAAAGAAAAAGAAATGGAAAATAGATTTGGCATTCTTTCAAAAATATTTAAGAAGATAAAGGAGAGATTTCAATGATCATTGCCTTAAATAATAAAAGTAATTTAAATAAAGAAGCATTCTTATCTTATCAAGAAAAATTAAGAGGATTAGAACATACTTGCCAAGTAATTCTTTGTCCTACTTATTTGAATGTGAATTTATTCAATCTAGAAGGAATATCTCTAGGAGCACAAAATGTAAGTACAGAAGATCCAGGAGCCTTCACAGGAGAAATATCTGCAAAAGATTTAAAAAACTCTGGAGTAGAATACTGTATTGTAGGTCATAGTGAAAGAAGAACCTATCAAAGAGAATCTCTAGAAGAAGTACATAAGAAAGTAGTAAAGTTATTTGAAAATGATATAACACCAATTCTATGTATTGGAGAAACAAAAGAGGAAAGAGAACAAGGATTAGTAGGATCTATTTTAAAAGAAGAAATAGAAACAGCCATTTCTGGTCTAACAGAAGAACAAAAGGCAAGACTAATCATTGCCTATGAACCAATCTGGTCTATTGGTACAGGAATCATTCCAACAATAGAACAAATTACAGAAGTACTAACATTCATTAAATCTTTCTTACCAAACACAACTCTATTATATGGAGGAAGTGCCAATGAGAAGAATATTGATATGTTAAAAGAATGTACTTTAATAGAAGGATATCTATTAGGAGGACTAAGCCTTAAACCAGAAGAACTACAAGTATTTATCAATAAAGCATAAGAGACAAAAGTCTCTTTTTTTATTATTCTAATAATATAAAGAATAATAAGGTGGCAGAATAAAGAAATGAATGCAATTCGAATAATTGTAATTGATGACGTAAACAAGCTTAATAAAACAATTAAGGAATATGTAAAAGATGATATATCCCTGAAAATCATTCAAGAAGAAAAGATAGAAGATAAGATTATCAGGATTCTACATGAATTAGGAATCCCATCTCATATCAAAGGATACCAATACATGAAAGAAGGAATTGAAATGATCTATCATACACCCAGTATGATGGATAAGATTACAAAGAGCTTATATCCGGAGCTAGCTAAGAAATTTCATTCCACAACCACAAGAGTAGAAAGAGATATTCGTCATGCAATTGAACTAGGATGGACAAGAGCCAATTGGGATTATATGGAAGAATTATTTGGATATAGTATTGATAGTGACAAAGCAAAACCAACGAATAGAGAATTTATCACAACCATTGTGGATAGAATAAATTTGGAATAATAATCACAAAAAATAGCACATAAGGCTTAAAATGGTCTTTTCTATTGACATAAAATAAATATAAAAGTATACTTAATATAGAAAATATGTTAGGAGGATACAATTTATGGAACGAAAAATAGAAGAATTCTTTCAAAAATGGAAAAGCGATATTATTAGAAAGCCAATGGTGTTATATGGACCAAAGCAAATAGGAAAGACTTTCTCAGCTTTAGCATTTGGAGAAAAGGAATATAAAAACGTTGTATACTTTAACACGGATAATAATAAAGAATTACTAGAATTATTTACCAAAGAGAAGTCAACAGAAAAGATCATCTTAAATCTTTCTCTAGAAAGTGGAGAAACGATTCTAAAGGATGATACATTAATTATTCTAGATAATGTTAATAATAATGAAATCGTAAAAGGAATCAAACTATTCGGTAGTGAACATAGTGCTTATCATATTATTGCGATTACTTCTCGTAGAGAAAACTTAAATGAATTCAAAGGAGAAGAATTACAATTCAAAGGAATGAGTGCTATGGACTTTGAAGAATACCTATGGGCTCATAATGAAAAGAATCTAACAACCTTGATTCGAGAGTCATACAATAAGAGAAAGACATGCCCATTCCACAAAGTAGCATTAGATTATTTCCAAAACTATCTACAAGTAGGAGGAATGCCTGAGGTAATTCAAGCAGAATTAGATGGTAAATCTTCTTTCGAAATAGAAGCAATCAAACAAAAGATTCTAGATATCTATAAAAAAGAAGTTGCTGTAAATGCTACTTTGATTGATATACCAAGAGGATTAGAAGTAATGGATTCCTTACCAGAACAATTGAAGAAAGATAATAAGAAATTCCAATATGGAACGATGGGTGCTGGTAAGAGAGCAAAAGAATATGAAAGTGCTATCAATAACTTAGTAAGCAATCAATTGATCTATCGTAGTTATAAGATTAAGAATGTTAAATCTCCATTATCTAGTTGTAAAGATGTAGATAGCTTTAAACTATATGCAGTAGATACAGGACTTTTATATACCATGATGCATCTAAATTATAAGAAGTTACAAACAGATGAAAACATAAAAGAAACATTATATGAAAATATGATTGCAAAGACATTAGTAGAAAATGATTATTCTCTATTCTATTATCAATCAGAAGGAAAAGCAGAAGTAAACTTTGTTGTACAAAATAGAAATGGACAAATCTTACCAATTGAAATCACAACCAAGACAAACTCCAAAGCAAAATCTCTATCTGTATTTATGAAGAAATATACAGTACCACAAGCTTATCGAATTACAGAGAATAACTTCTCAACGAAAAAAGAGATTCGATACATTCCAATCTATGCAATCTTCTGTATGGATAACAATAAAATATAAAGACATTGATTACAATGTCTTTTTTTAGTATAATAAGAACGAAAGAAAAAATGGAGTGATAATATGAATGCACAGGAATATGAATATTTCTTAAGAAAATATAAAGATATGAAATTAGTAGGAGATATCCTATTAGGAATAGGTGGAACAGGATTTATTGGAAGTGTTCTTTCCCCATTTGATTTTGAAGGACCAATTGTTGAAATACTAACAGGGATAATTGCGATTATTGGTATCGTTCTAAAGAAAGTAGGAGAAAGCCGTTTAGCAGATCTACATGGAGTAGAAACAGCAAACTGGAAAGCTGATGATAAGAAAGAATTAGAAGATATTAAGAAGAATATTGAAGAAACAACCAAAGAAAGAAAAGAAAGAAAAAATAAAAAATAGTCTATTAGGGAATCTAATAGATTTTTTTTACGCATTTTACACAAAAAATGTATAAAAAAAATTTATGAAAAAAGTTGTTGATTTATTGATATACCTATGTTAAAATTAATTACGTGTGACTGCTTAGATGTGCAAGGTTGTCGATACGCCAGGATAAGTTGATAACTAATTTCAAAGAAAATAGTTAAAAACGATTATTTCGGTGTCGGGTTATTTGCACGGAGCAAGTCTATACTAGATATAGGCGAAGGGAGGATTTCAAATGTCAACAGAAAAGATTCGTATCAGAATTAAGGCTTACGATCACAGAGTATTAGACAATGCAGCAAAGAAAATTGTTGAAACTGTTAAGAGATCTGGTGGAGAAATTTCTGGTCCAGTACCACTACCAACAGAAATCGAAAAGTTCACAATCTTAAGAGCTGTACATAAGTACAAAGATTCACGTGAGCAATTCGAAATGCGTACACACAAAAGATTGATTGATGTTAAGAATCCAAGCAAGGAAACTATTGATGCGTTAGCACACTTAGATTTACCAAGCGGAGTAGACATCGAAATAAAAACAAAATAATGGAGGAAAATTAAATGAAAGGAATCTTAGGTAAAAAAGTCGGAATGACTCAAGTTTTCACAAATGATGGAAAACTTATCCCAGTTACTGTTGTTGAAGTTGAACCAAATGTGGTTACTCAAATCAAAACAGTAGAAAAAGATGGTTATGATGCCATTCAACTTGCTACTGAATCTATTAAAGAAAAAGCTAGCAACAAAGCTGAAATGGGTCATACAAAGAAAGCTAACACAACACCTAAGCGCTTCTTAAGAGAAATTAGAGGAGTTAATGTTAATGATTACACTTTAGGTCAAACAATCGGTGTAGACATTTTCGAAGCTGGAGAAATTGTTGATGTTACAGGAACCTCTAAAGGTAAAGGGTTCCAAGGTGTTATTAAACGCCATAACCAAAAAATTGGTCCAAAAGGACACGGTTCTCAATACCACAGAGGTGTTGGTTCTCTAGGTACATTATTACCAATGCATGTACTTAAGGGAAAGAAAATGCCTGGACAAATGGGTAATGTTCAAAGAACTGTACAAAATCTTGAAATTGTATCAATTGATACAGAAAACAGTGTAATTTTAGTTAAAGGTAATGTTCCTGGTGCAAAGAAATCATTAGTAATGATTCGTACCGCAGTTAAAAAACCAAATGAAAAGAATGAAGCAGCTAACTTAATTTCATACGCTCAAGCAGCTGAAGCTGTAGCAGAAGTTGAAACAACAGCTGATATCCCTGTAGAAGAAGATATCGTTGTTGAAGAAGCTGTTGAAGAAGCACCTGTTGAAGAAACAACCACAGAGGAATAATCATCACAGTATAAGTAATTAAAAAAACTAAAATATGTACAAAGTGATGAAAGGAGGAATCATAGATGAAAAAAGTAGAACTTTTAAATCTAAAAGGTGAAAAAGTAAAGGACATTAATTTAAACGAAGAAATATTTGGAATTACACCAAACAATGCAGTTTTAAATGATGCAATCATTTTATCAATGGCATCTTTAAGACAAGGAACACATAAAACTAAAAATCGTTCAGAAGTTTCTGGTGGTGGAAGAAAGCCATGGAGACAAAAAGGAACTGGACATGCACGTCAAGGTTCAATCAGAGCTGTTCAATGGGTAGGTGGAGGACGTTATGGAACTCCAGTACCAAGAGATTACAGCAAAAAACAAAATAGAAAAGAAAGACAATTAGCATTACGTACTGCTTTAACAGAAAAAGCAGAAGCTAAAGAATTAGTAGTAGTTGATAACTTCACAGTTAAAACTCCTAAGACGAAAGAAATGTTAGAAATTCTAAACAATTTAAAATTAGCTGATAAGAAAGTATTACTAGTTGTTAAAGAATTTGATGATAACATCATCTTAGCATCAAGAAATGTACAAAACCTTGTATTAATCTTAGCAGATGAAATCAACGTATTAGATATCGTTGGTACAGATACAATGGTTATGACAGAAGATGCATTAAAATATGTTGAGGAGGTGCTTAAATAATGAAAGACACTAAGTATTTAGAAATCGTTAAAGCACCAGTTGTAACTGAAAAATCAGAAGCAGCAAAACAAGAAGGAAAATATACTTTTAAAGTTGATCCAAAAGCTAACAAACTTCAAATCAAAGAAGCTATTGAAAAATGCTTCAATGTAAAGGTTGAATCAATTAGAACAATTAATGTTAAACCTAAGAAGAGAAGAGTAGGACGCTATACTGGATTAACAAATCGTACAAAGAAAGCAATTGTTACTCTTCAAGAAGGACAAACAATTGATCTTGGTTAGAAGGAGGAAATAGTATGGCAATTAGAAATTATAAACCTACTACACCAGGACGTAGAAAAATGAGTACTTTAGTTAATGAAGAATTAACAACAAGCACTCCTGAAAAATCTCTTACAGTTACTATGAAGAAAAATAGTGGCCGTAACAATCAAGGTAAGATTACAGTTCGTCACAAAGGTGGAGCTGTTAAAAGAAAATATCGTATCATTGATTTCAAAAGAAATAAGTTAAACGTACCTGGATCAGTAGTAAGTATTGAATATGATCCAAATAGAACATCTAACATAGCATTAATCAGTTATGCAGATGGAGAAAAAAGATACATAATTGCTCCTAAAGGTTTGACTGTTAATGATACAGTTGTATCTGGAGAAAATGTTGATATCAAAGCTGGTAACGCATTACCAATCGCAAATATTCCAGTTGGTACTATGATTCATAACATTGAATTACGCCCAGGAAAAGGTGGAGAACTAGCAAGATCTGCTGGTACATCTGCACAAATCTTAGGACGTGAAGATGAATACGTTATGGTTCGTTTATCAAGTGGTGAACAAAGAAAAGTTTTAGGAACATGTATGGCTACAGTTGGAGAAGTTGGAAATGAAGACTCTTCACTTGTAAAAGTTGGAAAAGCTGGACGTAAACGTCACATGGGTATCAGACCTACAGTTCGTGGTTCAGTTATGAATCCAAATGACCATCCACATGGAGGTGGAGAAGGTAGAGCTCCAGTAGGACGTAAAGCTCCAATGACTCCATGGGGTAAACCTGCACTTGGATTAAAGACACGTAAGAAAAAACAATCTGACAAGTTCATAGTACGTCGTCGTAATGGTAAATAGGATAAGGAAAGGATGATTAGAAAATGGCAAGAAGTTTGAAAAAGGGACCTTATGTATTCGATAGATTACTAAAGAAGGTTCAAGAATTAAATAAAAATGGAAAAAAAGAAGTCATTAAAACATGGTCACGCCGTTCCACTATTTTCCCTGATTTTATTGGACACACATTCGCTGTTCACAATGGAAAAGAATTTATTCCTGTATATGTAACAGAAGATATGGTTGGACATAAGTTAGGAGAATTTGCATTAACACGTAAATTTGGTGGACATGGTACAGAGAAAAAAGATTAATAATGACTAGGAGGGTAAAAGTATGGAAGCAAAAGCAGTTGCTAAAGGACTAAGAATTTCCCCAATCAGAGCTAGATTAGTAGCAGACATGATTCGTGGAAAAAATGTTCATGAAGCATTAACCATATTAAATAATGTTAATAATAAGTCAGCTAGACTTACATTGAAAGTATTAAACTCTGCTATCGCTAACGCTGTTAATAATAATGGTGCAGATCAAGCTTCATTATTTGTTAAAGAAGCTAGAGTTGATGCTGGTCCTGTTATGAAACGTCACTTTTTTGACTCACGTTCTCATATCGGACATAAGAATCATAGAACTAGTCACATCAATATTGTAGTGGCTACAAAAAACTAATAAGGAGGTAACGCAAATGGGACAAAAGGTAAATCCTAATGGACTAAGACTTGGTATCAATAAAGACTGGCAAGCAAAATGGTACAGCAACAAAAAAGACTTTGCTGATAAATTAAACAAAGATATTGAAATTCGTAAGTATTTAGAAAAGACTCTTAAAAATGCTGGTATCGCTAAAGTTGAAATTGAAAGAAATGCTAAGAAAACAGAAGTTGTTATCCACACTTCTAAACCAGGTGTTATGATTGGACACGGTGGAGAAGAAATTGAAAAATTAAAGAAACAACTTTCAAAGATTGCTGATGAGAATGTTCAAATCTCAATCGTTGATATTAAAAATGCAGATTTAAATGCAGAATTAGTTGCTGAGTCAATTGCAAATCAAATCACGAACAGAGCATCATTCCGTATGGCTCAAAAACGTGCTATTAGAAATGCAATGAAAGCAGGAGCTAAGGGAATTAAAACAAGTGTATCTGGACGTTTAGGTGGAGCAGATATGGCTCGTAGCGAAGGATATACAGAAGGAACTATTCCTCTACACACATTAAGAGCTGATGTTGATTATGCAGCAGCAGAAGCTGATACAACATTCGGAAAAATTGGTGTAAAGGTATGGATCTACAAAGGAGAAATCCTTAATAAAAAGAACAAAACAGAAAATACTAAGGGAGGTAATTAATTATGTTAATTCCGTCAAGAACTAAATATCGTCGTGTACATAGATTACCTCACGAAGGTAGATCACGTGGTAATAGAGAATTATCATTTGGTGAATATGGATTACAAGCAAAAGAAGGAGCTTGGATTACAGCAAACCAAATCGAGGCAGCACGTATTGCGATGACTCGTTACATGAAACGTGGTGGAAGAGTTTGGATTAATATCTTCCCACATATGCCTTTAACAAAGAAACCTATCGGTACTCGTCAAGGTAAAGGTAAAGGTAATGTTGAAGGTTGGGTTGCAGTTGTAAAAGAAGGAAAGATTATGTTCGAGATTGCTGATGTTGATGAAGCAACAGCACGTGAAGCATTAAGACTTGCTTCTCATAAACTACCAATTGCAACAAAATTTGTTAAAAAAGATGATGGTGGTGAATTAAATGAAGGTTAAAGAAATTAGAGAACTATCAACTGAAGAAATCAATAAAAAATTAGTTGAAACAAAACAAGAATTATTCAATTTACGTTTTCAACAAGCAACAGGTACTCTAGAAAAACCTTCTAGAATTCGTGATTTAAGACACACCGTTGCAAGAATGAAGACCGTTCTAAAAGAACGTGAAGGAAACGAGTAGGAGGGAACGTAAGTGGAAAAGAAATTAAGTAGAGAGTTAGTTGGAAAAGTAGTTAATGCAACTAACGATAAAACAATTAGTGTATTAGTAGAAACTTATAAAAACCATCCAAAATATCACAAAAGAGTTAAAAGCTCTAAGAAATATTGTGTACATGATGAAAAGAATATTGCTAAAGTTGGAGATATAGTAAGAATCGTTGAAACGAGACCATTATCAAAAACAAAGCATTTCTATTTAAAAGAAATTGTAAAAGAAGCAGTTATTATTTAACGCTTAGATGAGAAGGAGGAATAATCTATGTTACAACAAGAAAGCCGTATGAAGGTTGCTGACAACTCTGGTGCACGTGAATTATTAGTAATCCGTGTATTAGGTGGAAGTAAAGTAAAAACAGGTAACATTGGTGATGTAGTTGTAGGAACTGTTAAAAGTGCTATTCCTAACTCACCAGTACCAAAAGGAAAAGTTGTAAAAGCAGTTATCGTTCGTAGTCGTCAAGGCGTTCGTCGTGAAGATGGATCATATATTAAGTTCGATGACAATGCTTGTGTTATCATTCGTGATGACAAGAGTCCAGTAGGAACTCGTATTTTTGGACCAGTAGCCAGAGAACTTCGTGATAAAGATTATATGAAAATTGTATCTTTAGCAAAAGAAGTACTATAAGAGGAGGATAAATATGAACTTTAAAGTAGGAGATGAAGTTGTAGTTATCACTGGTTCTGACAAAGGAAAAACAGGTAAAGTTTTACATGTTTTAAGAGCTGAAAACAAAGTAGTAGTTGAAGGCGTACATGTTGTTAAGAAACATCAAAAACCAACAGGACAAGAAACTGGTGGAATCGTAGATAGAGAA
The DNA here is from genome assembly GCA_946402785.1 of uncultured Caryophanales bacterium. Taxonomy (GTDB): domain Bacteria; phylum Bacillota_I; class Bacilli_A; order RF39; family UBA660; genus UBA3789. The sequence continues at coordinate 14,172 of CAMIXP010000022.1, forward strand.
GCACCAATTGCTGCATCAAATGTTATGCTAGTTGATCCTAAGACAAAGAAAAGAACTAGAGTAGGACATACAACAGATCCAAAAACAAATAAAAAAATAAGAATTGCAAAAAAATCAAACGAGAAAATTGATTAATTGGAAGGAGGGTATTTATGAACCGCCTAAAAGAGAAATACTTAAA
>CAMIXP010000023.1 GCA_946402785.1 uncultured Caryophanales bacterium
GCTATGTGAATTTAGTGATTCATAGTCGCGATGAGATTGATATTGATTCTGAAACGATTATGAAAGTATTAGATAAAAAACCTGGAAAATACTTAAAAGATATCTATGATGATATCGAAAGAGAAGTTTTATATAGAAGATTAGAAAACAATCGAGAAAAAATTGAAGAGTATATTCTTCGAAAATATAAGGGGTGAACCTATGAAAAAATTTGTTAAAATTTTATTTGTATTTTTGTTTCTTGTAATGGGATTTTCTGTTCATGCACAGACATATCAATTAATGGATATTATTCCTATTAGTGAAACAGCTTCTATTGATACGGAATTATTTACTTATACGAACTTTCATTATGTTACGAAAGTAGAAGGTAAAGAGTATGGTAGATTTGTATTTGAATCGGTTCAAAATAAAGCTACCAAATCTATGCCTGTTAGTATTAATATTTTATTATTTGATAGTATGGGTAAAAATGTTGGATTTGTTTCTTACTGTACAGGAGAAGACGTAGAAAGTGATTTTGCTCATAAAAAATTAGGAGCAGGAGCTTCTATGCCATTCTATATTAATGTTTCTAAACGTTATTTTGTTGAGGAAAAAACGACAGAGGATGTAGCGTCTTTTGCAGTAATGGATGAGAATGAATATTGTCATACAGGTGGATTTGATAAGTATGAAGGATTAACACTTGCTGAAATTAGTACAGGTAAGGTTGTTACAGACAAGGGAGATGAACAAGATCCTGTTGATGTGGAACTTCCTGAATTAAAAGCAGGTTTTGCTTTAATAGCTATTAGTTTATTTGCTGCTATTGCAGTATTAGTTATTAATGGTTTAATTTTAAATGCTTTGCATAAGAGGATGTATGCTTCTACAACACCTCTTGCTTATTTACCAATCGCAAATAATTATGTTTCTGTTAAATTAGCGTTTGGCCCAAAGATGGCAATGTATTTCATTATTGCTTTCTTCGTGGCAATCCCACTTTCCTTTATTGGAATTGGAATCATTCTTTCTGGAATTTTAAGTCTATTTCAAAGTGCTGCCTTTTTGATTGTTATTATTAAATTGATTACCAAGAAATATTCTATGTGTTATATGGAGCCATTTGAGAGTAATGAAAATGTTGCTGTTGGTGGAGGGTTCTCTTTAAATAATAGAGAAGCTGTTCGCGAACAATATAATAATGGGCAAACTAATAAATCTGGTCCTAATGAACCTATCCTTGGAGATGGCGTAGGAGAAGAAACTACTGGGGAAGAAGTTCTTGATTTGAACTATAATACTGATAATCCAGTTCCTAGTAATTATGATCAAAGTGATGATTCTACATCAGGATTTACTTTTGATGATAAACCAGATCAATCTAACAAGCCAGAAGGTAATTCAGATTTGATGAATCTATTTAAATAGATTCTCTTTTTTTGCTTTCAAAAACTTTCTGTGATAAACTATATTTAACATTTGGAGGTGATAGGTGTGAAAAGTTCCAAGTTAATTGAATTATTAAAAGATGGAAATATGGTTGTACCTATGTACTTGCTAAAGAATTATAAGAAATTGAATTTAGAGTTAGATGAGTTTATTTTCTTAATGTATCTATATAATAAAGGAAATCGATTTGTATTTGATCCTAATTTATTTGCTCAAGATTTTGATTTGGGTTTAAAAGATATTATGAATTATATTAGTCATTTAACAGATAAAGGGTTTATAACGGTAGAAGTATTAAAGAATGATAAAGATGTAATGGAAGAGGTTGTTTTACTCGATAATTTCTATCAAAAATTAAAGTTATTTGTGATTGATGATATTAATCAAGATGAAAAAAAGAGTAAAGATGAATCTACTATCTATGAAGTGATTGAGCAAGAATTTGGTAGAACTCTTAGTTCTATGGAATATGAGATTATTCGTGCTTGGTTAGATAGTAACTTTAGTGAAGAATTAATTAAAGAAGCTTTAAAGGAAGCTGTTATGAATGGGGTTACAAATTTAAAGTATATTGATAAGATCCTATATGAATGGGGTAAGAAGAATATAAAGACTGTTAAGGATGTTGAGGATCATCGTAAGAAGAGAAATGCTCAATTAGAAAAGAATAAAGAGAAGGATAGTAACATTGATTTAGATGTGATTGATTGGGATTGGTTTAATGAAGGAGAATAGAGTAGGCGAATACCTTGACTCTTTATTTCCTAATCCTACGTGTGAATTAATCTATCATACAGATTATGAATTATTACTAGCGATAGTTTTAAGTGCTCAAACAACCGATAAGAGAGTGAATCTTGTAACTCCTGTACTGTTTCAAAAATATCCTACGTTAAATGACTTAAAAGAAGCTCGTTTAAAGGATTTAGAAGATATTCTTAGACCCATTGGTTCTTTTCGAAAAAAAGCTTCTTATATGAAGGATATTTCTACTATATTGGTAGAACAATATGATGGGAAAGTTCCTGTTGATCGAGAAGAATTAATCAAGTTACCTGGTGTTGGGAGAAAGACCATTAATGTCTTTTTAAGTGAGTTTTATGGGGAAGCAGCTATTGGAGTTGATACACATGTTGAAAGAGTTTCTAAAAGGCTTCGAATTGCCTCTTCTAAGGACGATGTATTAAAAGTTGAGAAGAAGTTAATGAAATACTTTCCCAAGGAAGAATGGGGAAAGAGACACTTACAAATGGTCTTATTTGGAAGATATTATTGTAAGGCTGTGAAGCCAGAATGTGAGGATTGCAAGATCCGAGATATTTGTTTTGAAAAGAAAAAAAATATTCGTTCTAACTGAACGAATATTTTTATTTTAATTATTATTTACAAGAATTGGATTCTTCATCATATGTTTTCGTTGTATCTGTACATTCACATTTCTTGGTTGTTGGATTCAATGGTGCTTCGGCAGGACACGTAATCGTTGGCGTTGTTGTTGGTGAAGGTGATGGTGTTTCTTTCTTTAATTCAAATACACCTTCATTACTTTGAATGTCTGTATATCCTTTGTAGGTTGCTACAACTTTATATGTTCCATATACACTGGATGGTGTATACGTTAATGATGTTTTATCTGTCCATTCAATTAAGCTTCCATCTTTGTAAACATTGTATCCCCATTTACCATGTGCTGGGTTTGCGATTACTCCTGGATCTACTGTAGACCATGAGATGATTGCTTTATTTCCAGCGGCTGTTACTTTTACTTCAGGTGCAGGTAATTTGTATCCAGCAATTTCATATTCTGTTGGTTCAAATCCTTTTTTGAATAATTCATAAAGGGTTGGTGTTCCAGGAATAGCTAGTTTAGGAGGATCGCTTCTATCAGCAACTGCTACTGTTACAACACTAGATGGTTGTTGGAAAGCAGCACGATTTCCTTCCATGGCTCCTGAATTAACAAGTGCGTTAAAGATGTAGTCTTTTTGCATGGTTGCTGGAATATTATGTTGGATATATCCTTGTTGAATTTGATCATATGTTAAACTATCATATCCATACCATAAAGCAATAGTTGTTTTGGTTGAATATCCGACAACCCATGAGTCTCTGACAGCATCCCAAGGCATGTCATATTCATCCATTGTTTTATCATCGTAGTTCGTTGTTCCTGTTTTAGCAGCTACATTATATGGTGTACCACCTGTTAGACTAACGTTTTGAAGAACACTTGTAATCATATAAGCTGTTGCATCAGACATTGCTTGCCTTTTTAATGGCTTATATTCTACTTCTTCTTTTGATTGACGATAAATGATTTTATTAACGGCATATGGTTCGTTATAGTAACCACCATTTCCGAATGCTGCATAAGCGGCTGCCATTTGTAATGGACATACTCCAGTGAAGGCTCCAATGGCATGCGCTTCATGGATATTATATGGTTCATGTGTATCTCCTGTATTTTCTGGATTCACACATTTCTTTGTATTAAAGTCATAGTCATAACCTTTTGCACAGATTTCAGGTTCAATTCCTAACGATGTAACAAATTCTCTAATCTTTGCGTTATCTACTGACTGGAATGCTTTTAATGCTGGAATGTTACGTGATTGTGATAGAGCTGTTCTCATGGTAATACGTCCCATATGAGCGTTATCCCAGTTTGAAATAGATCTACCATTTGAATATGTATATGGACTATCATCAAATACTTGTGCAGTTGACCAGTTGTTGTATTCAATTCCTGGTCCATAATCGAATAATGGTTTTGCGGTTGATCCTGGCTGTCTTCTAATATCTGTTGCAAAGTTGAATTGGTCGATTGTTCCATTGCTTCTTGAACGAATATTTCTTCCGTTACCAATTGCCCATACTTTTCCAGTATCGGTTTCGATTACGGCAACACCAGCTTGAACAAGATCATCTTTCCAACCGTATGTTTCTCCATTCATAACAGAGTTAACTGCGTTTTGTCTTCCTCTATCTAAGTTTGTATAAACTAGTAATGGTGTTGTATATGGGTTAACTCCAAATCTATCTTTTAATTCATCTACTACATAATCGATATATCCTTGATATGGGTTTTCTGATATTCTAGATGCGTTTGCTGTTAAGGTTTCTACTGGAATACTGTTTGCAATCTCTTCTTCTTCTGCTGTAATGTATCCATGTCTTCTCATTAATCTTAAAACAGTTTTACGTCTTCCTGCTGCATTTTCGGGATTGGTTGTAGGTTTAAATGCATTAGGTGATTTAAACATACCTGCTAGAATAGCAGCTTCACTTAAGTTCAAGTCTGTTACTGGCTTACCAAAGTAAGTGATAGATGCTTCTTGAACTCCATAAGTATTTCCACCTAAGAAGTGGTTATTAACATAGAATTCAATAATTTCTTCTTTTGAATATTCTTTTTCTAATTTAAATACTGCTAGATAAATATCTTCAAACTTACGAGTAATACCTTCTATACCAGAAGTTTTTTCTCCATATTTATCGGTGAAACTGTTTTTAACAACCTGCATGGTTAAGGTAGAAGCACCACCGGCTCCAGAGTTACCAGCAACTTGTCCTAAGAAAGCTTTTAAGAAACGTGGAGCATCGAATCCATTGTGTTGATAGAAACGTGCATCCTCTGTTGCGATAATGGCATCTACTAGAACTTCAGGTAGTTGTTCATATTTTACTTTTTCACGGTTTTCTTCACCGATCTTTGCAAACTCATTTCCATCTTTATCATAGATTCTTGAAATCTCTATTGTATTTAACTTAGCATTCTCATATTTAGGGTCTGCTTGTTCTTTAACATAAACCATAAATACACTGAATCCTGTTAATCCTGCAATTCCAACAATCAATACAAAGATTAATAATAAACTAATGAGTTTTTTTCTTCTACTTTTATTTTTTACTCTTCCAAATAGGAAGAATACTCCATAAATAATGAATAATAGAAGGGCAACTACAATTGTTAACTTTAATTCTAGGAATTGATAACTAGCAAATAATATTCCTGCTGTTATTAAAAATAAAAGTAATGCTAATCCTCCATTTTTAAGTTTTACTTTTCTTCTTTTAGTAGTTGTGCTTACTTTTTTTCTTGTATTACTACTTTTTTTCTTCATGTTACTTTACCTCCAATAGGTCATTTATAATTTTTAAATAATCGACTCTTGGTCGATAGCCATCTTTAATAAGATGAGCTTTTTCACGGAAATAATCAATTGGAATCGATTTCTTATTTGTATCTTCTATGTAATCTAAGAAGTCTTTTGCAAATAATAAGTAGGTTTCATTTAATGTTGTGAATCTTACAATTAAAAAAGCAATTCCACCGTGCTCATTGATATTTTTTAAATGATTAATTTGGTGAGGATGAATATTATTCAAAGTAAAAGAAGTTTTACTTTTCGTTTCTTTTGCTTCAAAGTCAATGTATTTTCCTTTATATAGTCCGTTATAATCTGTTGTTGATGGAACTGTGAAGTATGCTTCCTTAATCGTTGCTTTATCTCTAGATGGATAATCTACTTTTACGATTTTGATAGGAGTTGGTTTCTTGTAAATGAATGCTTGATTAATTTCTCTATAGTATTCATTGGAATCATTTAACTCCGCTTCTAGAGTCATACCTCTATTCTTATGACTTAAATTACTATCAATAGTTGTTGTTTTCTTACCAGATGTACTTTTTTTAATACCACTAGGATAGTTCATCTAATCACCTATCATTTATTATACAATATATGGTACTTTTTTTCTACCTCTTTTTCGTTGTATTTTTATTTCTTTTAAAAATGATTGATAATCCATTCTTTCTTGTGATAGACTAGTTGTTGTTTCGTTTTAAGAACGGGTTATTAATTGACAAATATATTCATTAATGACATAATATTATCGTAAGGGATTGGTGATTACAATGTATCAAAATAAAATTACTTTAACGCCTCGAGATATACTTGAAAAAGAGTTTAAAATTGACACAAGAGGTTATCGCTTAAAAGAAGTCGATCAGTTCTTGGATATTGTTATTGGTGATTATGAACAGTTTTATGAAATCATTAATGGCCTTGAGAAAGAAAAAGCTGATTATCTTGCTGAGATTATGAAGTTAAAACAAGAATTACGTAATTCTAAGCTAAGTGTAGAAGTTGCTAATAGTAATTCTATGGGTGAAGTTACGAATGTGGATATTATTCGTAGATTATCTCAACTTGAAAAGCAAGTTTATGGTTCTAAATCTTCAAATGAAAATGAAGAAGTAGTAGAAGAAATGACAGAAGAAGACAATTAATATAAAGACAAACGCTGGAGTTCATGAGACTCTTGAGGAAAGTCCATGCTCGCACAGTCTGAGATGGCTGTAGTGTTCGTGCCTAGGGAAGTCATAACCTAGGGTAGTTTAACTAACGGCGGATGATATTCCTAAGTCTTCGGATATGGAGTAGTCCATAAAGTGCCGCAGTGACGATCCTTCTCGAAAGGGAAGTGTGAAACGTGGTAAACCCCGCGAGCGAGAAACCCAAATTTGGTAGGGGAGTCCTAACAAAAGAACTGAATGGAGTTAGGGACTACGCAAGTAGTAGATAGATGTTTGTCGCCTGGTAACAGGAACAGAACATGGCTTATTTATATTTATTGTTATAATGAGGTGTTGTATGAAGGAATTAGGTGAGTACTTAAAAAGAACTCGAATCAGTAATGGTGTAAGTCTTACCGAAGCGTGTGAGGATCTTGATTTCTCGACAACTCAACTTGAGAATATAGAGAGTGGTAATGTAAGAGCTTTTAAAGATGTTTATGAATTAAGAGATTCGGTTAAGAGTTATGCAAAATACCTTGGATTGGATTCTGATAAAGTAGTAGATGAATTTAATGGCTTTTTATTTCAACATACTTCTCGTATATCGTTAGAGGATATACGAGCTGCTCAAAAGAAAAAAGAAGAGTTACTAGAAGAGAAGAGAGTAAAATCTCCCTATACGTTGGAACGTAAAGAAAAAATTAGTTTATGGCCAGTTTTTTCTATTGTAATTGCTATTATATTTATTACTTTAATTGTTTTGATTATTGTTTCGAATTTAAATCGATATGAAGATCGAACAGATGAGTTAAAGACTTATGTTGGAGAGGAGAGATTAGTATTATGAATTTACCAACAAAAATTACCGTTACAAGATTATTTTTAACAGTTGTTATTATTGCGTTAATGTGTATTCCATTTTCATCTTTTGGATTTAATTTTCCAAAATATGATATTAATGGAGTATCAGTTCAATTGAATTATATTATTTCAGGAGTTATCTTTATTATTGCGAGTCTAACTGATTTCTTAGATGGTTATCTTGCTCGTAAGAATAATCAAGTTACTGATTTAGGAAAAATGTTAGATGCTATTGCTGATAAAGTTTTAGTAAATCCTGTTTTAATTGTATTGGCTGCTCAACATTTTATTCCTGTTATTATTCCTGTTATTTATGTAACAAGAGATATTGTAGTAGATGCTATTAAGATGCAAGCTGCTACGAAAGGAAAAGTACAAGCTGCCATCAAATCTGGTAAATATAAGACTGCTTGCATGATGGTTGGAATCTGTTTGGTATTTTTCTATAACATTCCATTTGAATTTATCAATATTCGTGTAGATTTAGGATTGTTAATCATTGCTTGTATTTTAGCAGTTGTTAGTGCTATCGAATATTATCATATTAATAAGTCATTAATCTTTGGTGACGAAAAATAATAATTGATTCTATTATGAATATTCAAAAACTTCTTTTTCCTAAGAAGTTTTTTTATTTTCACGATTTATAAAATGTCAAATATATAAAACAATTGTTCGAAAAAGTATTGACTTTTATTTTCCCATTATATACAATGTTATTGTAAGTTATTTACGAGGAGGAAAATAAATGACAGTTAGTAAAAGTGAGTCTAAAGATAAAGATAAAGCTTTAGAACAAGTATTAAATGATATTGAAAAACAATTCGGTAAAGGTTCTATTATGAAACTTGGCGAAAATAAACATATGAAAGTAGATGTTGTATCTAGTGGTGTTTTATCTTTAGATATTGCTTTGGGTGTAGGTGGTTATCCTAAAGGAAGAATCATCGAAATCTATGGTCCTGAATCCAGTGGTAAAACTACGTTTGCTTTACAAGCTATTGCGGAACATCAAAAATTAGGTGGAAGAGCTGCTTTTATTGATGCAGAACATGCCCTTGATCCTGTTTATGCTGAACAATTAGGAGTTAATATTGATGAATTATTATTATCTCAACCAGATACAGGAGAACAAGCATTAGAAATTTGTGATGCTTTGGTACGTAGTGAAGCAATTAGTATTGTTGTTATCGACTCTGTTGCTGCTTTAGTTCCACAAGCTGAAATTGATGGTGAAATGGGAGATTCTCATGTTGGACTACAAGCAAGACTTATGTCTCAAGCATTACGTAAGTTAAATGGTACGATTAGTAAGACAAATACGACTGTTATCTTTATCAACCAATTAAGAGAAAAAGTAGGAGTTATGTTTGGTAACCCTGAAACAACTACTGGTGGACGTGCTTTAAAATTCTATGCTAGTGTTCGTTTAGAGATTCGTCGTAGTGAACAATTAAAAATGGGTGAAGGAATTGTTGGTAATAAAACAACTTGTAAGGTTGTTAAAAACAAAGTTGCTCCACCATTTAAGACATGTGTTGTTGATATTATGTATGGAGAAGGAGTTTCTCGTGAAGGAGAAATTGTTGACTTAGCTTCTGATGCAGGCATTATGGAAAAAACAGGTGCTTGGTATTCTTATAAGGGTGAAAAACTTGGACAAGGAAAAGAGAATGTTAAGTTATTATTAAAAGAAAATACAGAATTACGTGATGAACTAGAACAAAAGGTTCGTGAGTTCTACGATATCGCAACTACAAAAGAAGAAAAATAAAAGGAATAATTTATTCCTTTTTTTATTTGTGGTATGATTGTTTTAAGTTTTATAGGAGGCTCTATGAAGAAGATCAATGAACTTATTCCTTGTGAATACGATATTTCTATTACTGGTATAACAGATGATTCTCGTGATGTAAAACCAGGTTATTTGTTTGTAGCAACCCATGGTTTTCATGTAGATCATTTTGATTATATTGAAGATGCTATTCGTAATGGATGTTGCTTTGTTATTTGTGATCGAGAAATTGATTTTGATATCCCACATTTGATTGTTCATGATGTGAATCTTACTTATATTGAATTGTGTCAGAAGTATTATGATATTGATTTAAATGATTTCCATTTTATTGGAGTTACGGGTACAGATGGAAAAACAACTACTACGACAGTTGTTCATCGTTTATTAGATGATTGTGCTTATATTGGTACGAATGGAGTAGAAGTAGGCAATCAAGAATTTGGAACTCATAATACGACTCCTTGTGTTGGAGAATTGTATCAAGATTTATCGATTATCAAAAAGAATCATTGTCATACCGTTTCGATGGAAGTATCGAGTGAAGCATTGCTTCATGATCGTGTTAATGGTTTTTCTTATGATATCGTAGGTTTTACGAATATTACGGGAGATCATTTAAATGTTCATAATAGTTTTGACGAGTATGTTTCTTGTAAGATGAAGTTATTGGATCATTTAAAAGAAGATGGATATGTTGTTTATAACGGAGATGATGAGAATCTTCGAAGAATTTCTCATCCTCATGCTATCTCCTTTGGATTTGATTCTCATAATCAATATGTAATTGAAGATGTTGATTATCAAAAAAGAAAAACAATTATTACTCTTTCTCATCAGAAAGAACATTGGAAAATCATTTCTCCTTTTATTGGAAAATATAATGTTTATAATATTGTGATGGCTTTTTTGATATGTCGTTTTTACGGAGTAAGTGATGAGGTTCTTTTACAAAAAATTCAAGAGTTGAAACCTATTAAGGGTCGATGTGAGTTTTTAGACTTTGGTCAGGATTATGATATTGTTTTAGATTATGCTCATACGATTAATGGTATTTCTTCTATTCTAGATACTTTTCAGAATTATAAAAATGTGATTGTTGTGACTGGATGCGCAGGTGGAAGAGAAGCTTATAAAAGACGTGTGATTGGTGAAATGATAATTAAAAGAAGTGACTATGCAATTTTTACTATGGATGATCCTCGATTTGAGTCTGTTGATGATATTATTGATCAGATGGTGGGAGATGATAAAGACTATTATCGTTTCCTTAATCGAGAGGAAGCTATATCCTTTGCTTTTTCGATTGCGGATGCTGGAAGTGTTGTCTTAATTCTTGGAAAAGGAAGGGATGATTACATGGCAATTGGGGACAAAAAAATCCCTTATAATGACTATGATGTGATATCTAAATATTTCATGAAAGAGTGATTTTTTCACTCTTTCTTTTTCTTGACATACCCCTAAAATGACACTACAATAGAATTAGATTAGAGGTTCATTCTGGTCTAGATGGAGGAATTATATGAATAACGTATTATTCTCCATTTTACTTGTTGTTATAGGCCTAATTGTTGGCTATGGTATATCTTTTTTAATTAATTTATTAAGTGGAAATATGGCATCTAAAAAAGCCGATAAATTAATTGAACAAGCTAAAAAAGATATTGAGAAATTAAAGAGAGATGCTGCTATTGAGCAAAAAGAAGAAGCTCATAAAGCAAAGATGGATTTAGATAAAGAAATTCGTGAAAAGAAAGACGAATTAAAAGAAACAGAAAATAGAATTATGCAACGTGAGTCTAGCATTGATAAAAGAGAAGAAATGTATCAAAAACGTGAACTTGCTTTAGATGAACGTGAAAGCAAACTATCTGAAAGACAAGAAGAAATCCAAGTAGAAAAAAGTAAAGTGGAGGAAATCAAAAAAGAACAACTTGATTTACTTGAAAAAATATCTGGTTTTAGTAAAGACAAAGCTCGTGAATTAGTTATGAGCAAAGTAAAAGAGAATATGACAAAGGAGATATCTGAGTATATTCGTGAACGTGAGAATGAGGCTAAGCTTGAAGCTGATAAACAAGCACGTGAAATGATTGTTACTTCTATGCAGAAGTATGCTGCAGATATAGCTAGTGATCAAACCGTTACTGTTGTCGATTTACCTAATGATGAAATGAAAGGTAGAATCATTGGTCGTGAGGGTAGAAATATTCGTACGATTGAAGCAATTACGGGTGTTGATTTAATTATTGATGATACTCCTGAAGCTGTCGTATTATCAAGTTTTGATCCACTACGTCGTGAGATTGCAAGAGTTACTCTTGAAAGTTTAATTAAAGATGGAAGAATTCATCCAACTCGTATTGAAGAGTTATATGACAAAGTATGCAAAGACATGAAACAAAAGATTATTCAATATGGACAAGATGTTACTTTCGAATTAGGACTTACAAAGTTTGCTCCTGAATTAATTGAAACGATTGGTAAATTACATTTTAGAACTAGTTATGGTCAAAACGCCCTACAACATTCCAAAGAGGTTGCAGAATTATCTGGAATTCTTGCTGGTGAGATGGGTGAAAATGTAACACTTGCTAAAAGAGCAGGTTTACTACATGACATTGGTAAAGCAATTGACCATGAAGTAGAAGGAAGCCATGTTGAGATTGGTGTTGATATTGCTAAGAAATATCATGAAAATGAAATCGTTGTAAATGCGATTGCTTCTCACCATGGAGATACACCTGCTACTCATGTTATTTCAACGATTGTTGCGATTGCAGATGCTTTATCAGCAAGCCGTCCTGGTGCTAGAAGTGATTCATTAGAAAACTATATCCAAAGATTATCTCAATTAGAAGAAGTTGGTAATACCATTAAGGGTGTTGATAAGACATTTGCTGTTCAAGCAGGACGTGAATTACGTGTTATTGTTAAACCTGAAGAAGTTGATGACTTAGAAGCACATCGTATTGCTCGTGAGGTAAAAGAGAAAATTGAATCTACTTTGAAATATCCAGGAACGATTAAAATCACAGTTATTCGTGAGACAAGAGCAATGGAAGAAGCTAAATAAAAAACTTGTATTTTACAAGTTTTTTTCTTTTTCATTCATTCTGTGATATGATTATGTTGGAGAGAGTAGGTGATCAAAATGAGTATTGTTCCTTTTACAGTTGGAATGACATTGACTAGTTGTTGTTTCTTATTTTTCATCTTTTTAATGATTGTCTATTTTCGAAAAAATGCAAAATATAATTTAAAGAATTTTTTATATCGAAGAATGTTGTATTTTGGTTTATGTGGTTTTCTATTTGAATTCCTATTCTTGATTATTTCTCATTTTTCTATTGAGACAACGGTACTTGCTTTAACGAAGAAGTTTGTATATTTATCTTTTATGGCAAGTTTATCTTTATGGGCTTATTATGTTATTATTGTTGCCTTTGAGAAGAACAAAGAATTATCCAATACCATTCGTAAGAATCATGCAAGTATTGATTTATATATGTTACTTGCATTTGGAACGATGGGACTTATTCTTTTATTCTTACCAGTTCAATTTCAGGAAAATGCAAATCATTTTGTAGAATATATGAATGGACCTGGAATCGTTTTTGCGGATATTATGATTGGTATTATCAGTTTGGTTCCGATTCCATTTATACTTGCGAATCGAAAGAGTATTTATCAAAAACGATTATTTGCCTATTATTTTCAAATTATACTTACTGGAATCATGATCTATGTTCATTATCAGTTCCCTGCTTATTCTTTGATTACCTTCCCTTATACAATGTGTATGTATATGATTTATTCTCGTTTAGAGAATCCAGATATTATTTATGTTCGGAAGTTTAAAAAGAATAGTGATCGAATGAAAGAGATTCGAGAAAATTATGGATTTATTTTCCATATGTCTCCTGAATTAAAAGCTTTATTAAATGAGGCTTCTGTGATGCGCGATGAATATGTTTTTAATCATCGTATTAGTAGGAAACGATTGGAGACATTACTTACGAATTTCATTCGAGGAAATGAAGATGGACCGGATGGACAACCTCATTTAGATGATGATGGAATTGAGATTCTTGATTATGAAGAGGATGATACTCCAGAAGAGATGTTGATTACAAAAGAGATTTATTCTTTGAATGAATTACAAGAGGTATTAAAAGAGGATAACCTACCAAAATGGTAATCCTCTTTTCTTTTGGGAACAATATATAAGGGGGTGATGCTATGAACATATACTCTTTTTGAAGAATAGGAGAGTTTTTGAAGAATCATCAAAATCACCATTATCAAGTATGTAATACTTGTTCTCGGTTTTTATCTTATTATTATGGAAACAGTCATCAATATTCTTTGTTTCATATTCAAATGATGAAAAAATTCTATTCTTATTTTCCTATTTATTTGAATCAAATGAATGGAATTCATTGGGATAGTTATTTGGAATTATTAAAACTCAATCCTACAGAGTGTTATTTCTATTATCATATTCAGTATTATTGGACCAATTTGTGAAGAATTTGC
>CAMIXP010000024.1 GCA_946402785.1 uncultured Caryophanales bacterium
TTAATGCATCTTTAAAACTAGAAGGCAAAGAACCATTAGTATTAAAGAGAAATGAAGCATATATTGGTGTTTTAATAGATGATCTGATTACAAAAGGAATTAGAGATCCTTATAGATTATTAACTAGTAGAGCAGAATTTAGATTATTACTGAGAAGTGATAATGCCGATCAAAGACTAAGAAGATATGGATATGAAGTCGGATTAATCAATGAAGAACAAATTGCTCGATTAAATAAAAAAGAACAAGATATTAAAGAATGTTTAAACTGGTGTCTAGAACAAAAATTAAAAATCACAAAAGAGGTAGAAGAAAAGTTTAAAGAAAAGAATTTCACGATTCCAAATGCAACCTTATCTTTTGAACAATTATTATCAAGACCAGAAATAACAGTAGAATTCCTAGAACAATTTAAAGAATTCCCATATGACGAAGAAATCAAAGAACAAGTAGAAATCTACTTAAAATATAAAGGATATATTGAAAAATCTTATAAAGAAGCAGAAAAACTTCTAAAATTAGAGAAAAAGCAAATTCCAGAAGATATTGATTATGATAAAGTAAACAACATTGCATCAGAAGCAAGACAAAAACTAAAAGAAGTAAGACCAACAACGATTGCTCAAGCAATTCGTATCAGTGGAGTAAATCCATCTGATATATCAATTCTTTCAGTATACTTAAAAAAGGAGTATGGAAAAGATGAATAAAGAAGAATTTATAAGAGCATGCAAAGAAATCAATGTTGAAATTACAGAAGATCAATTAAAACAATTAGATCAGTTCTATCATTTAATGCTAGAATGGAATGAAAAAATCAATCTAACAAGAATTACAGAAGAACAAGATGTATATTTAAAACATTTTTATGATTCTTTAACTTTAAATAAAGTAGTGAATCTAAAAGAAGTAAATACATTATGCGATGTAGGTACAGGTGCTGGATTTCCTGGAATGGTATTAAAAATCATTTTTCCACAGGTAAAAATCACATTAATTGATTCTCTTCAAAAAAGAGTTAATTATTTAAATGAAATCATAAAAAAATTAGATTTAAAAGAGATAGAAGCAATTCATGCTCGTGGAGAAGAATATAAAGGATCCTTTGATGTAGTAACAGCAAGAGCTGTTGCAAATATTGAAAAACTAGTAGGTTATACAATGCATTTAGTATCCAAGAATGGTGTATTTGTTGCGATGAAAGGAAACATCGAAGGAGAACTAACAGAACCCGTAAAAAGCAAATTATCTAAGAAATATAACATTCAAAAAATTGAACAATTTACCTTACCAAAAGAAAACAGCATGAGAAGTTTAATTGTAATTCAAAATAAATAAAAAGTATGTATTTTTACATACTTTTTCTATTGAAAGAAATAGAAAAATCATATATAATGTTAACATAGGGAAACTAAGAAAAAGAATGAAATGAGGGATAGTCATGTACGATGGATATGAACAAAAAGATGAAGTAGTTCAATTATATTTAGACGATATCATTCCTAATAGATTTCAACCACGTGAAGTGTTTGATGAGACAGCATTAAAAGAATTAGCCGTTTCTATTAAAGAGCATGGTGTGATTCAACCAATTATTGTTAGAAACGTTAATGGTAAATATGAAATAATTGCAGGAGAAAGAAGATATAAAGCTTCTGCTTTGGCAGGATTAACCAAGATACCAGCTATTATCAGAAACTTAGATGACAAAGAAAGTTCAAAAGTAGCATTATTGGAAAACCTACAAAGAAGAAACCTAAATCCAATTGAAGAAGCAAGAACTTATCAAAAAATCTTAGAGTTAGATCAAATGACTCAAGATGAACTTGCTAAAACAATGGGAAAGAGTCAATCTTCTGTATCGAATAAGTTGAGATTATTATCTTTACCAGAAGAAATACAAGATGCAATCTTAAAAGAAAGAATATCAGAAAGACATGCAAGAGCACTTTTAAATGTAGAAGATCCAAATGTTCAAAAAGAACTAGTAGATAAAATAATTTCTACAAAGATGAGTGTAAGAGCATTAGAAGAAGAAATTCAAAAGATGAGAGGAAAAGATGCCTCAGAAATACCAATTGAAACAAATCTAAGTGCTGCATCTACTGGATTCCTAGATACAACGCCATTAACACCTACAGCATCTGCTGTACAAGAACAAACATCTAATTATGGAAAAGTTGTAATAGCACCACCAAAAGAGATGCAAGAAGAAATGAATCAACCAGAAAATACACAACCAGAAGTTCTAAAAGAAGAAAAAGAGGAGGAGATTCCTACGAGTAGATTTGTTAACTATGGTGAAATTGGTAAAGAAGAAAATAGGGATATTGGATTTAATGGAGTTGCATTACCAAATACAACGCAAACAATCAATGTAGATCAAGTTAGACAAAATGCAACAGATATTAAACGTGCACCAACAGCAGGAGCTGCATTAGATAATTTACTAAACATTCAACAACCAGTAACGAATCCAATTAGTATAGAAGAGAAAAAACAAAGAGAAGATTATTTCTCTCTACCTAATATTTCAGCAATGAAAATTGATAATGAGAATCTTCCACCAGAAGCACAAACGAAAGAACCAGTGATTGCGAACCCAGTCATCCCAGTAAGCAATATGCCAGAGATGCCTGAAATGCCACCAGTTACACCACCAATGGATGATAAGATTAATGGTAGTGTAGCTGTGTTACCAACTATTGTTTCTCCAGTTGGAGGATATTCTTCACAAGAAGCAACACAAAAATTAAAAGAGTTGATTGTGGATTTAAAAGATCATGGTGTTAAGATCACAGCTGATGAAATGAACTTCCCAACATCTTACCAAGTAATCATTAAAATTGAGAAGTAATAAAAAGTAGATACAAATCTACTTTTTTTATTTAAAATCATTTCAAAAAGAGATTATTTTTGGTACAATAAATAAGTAATATGAAGGTGATTAGATGGGAAAGGTTATATCATTAGTAAATCAAAAAGGTGGGGTTGGAAAAACAACAACCAGTATCAATCTTTCTGCATCATTAGGAGTATTAGGTAAAAAAGTTTTATTAATTGACTTAGACCCTCAAGGAAATACAACGACTGGTGTAGGAATCAACAAAGGAGAAATCACAAGAAGCATAAGTGATGTATTAGCAGAAGATTGTACAGTAAGAGAAGCTATGATCAGAACAAAATATGATAATTTGTATGTTTTACCAGCAACGATTAATCTTGCTGGAATTGAATATGAATTAGAAAATAAAGGTACAGCAGAAAATAGTTTTAGAAAAGGAGATCAATTAAAAAAATGTATTGAAGACGTAAGAGAAGAATTCGATTACATTATCATTGATTGTCCACCATCACTATCTAAAATAGCAACCAATGCCTTAGCAGCATCTAATTCCGTTATTATACCAGTGCAATGTGAATTCTTTGCACTAGAAGGAATTACACAGTTATTAAAGACGATTATGATAGCTCAAAAAACGTTAAATCCAACACTTGATATTGAAGGAGTATTATTAACGATGTTAGACTCAAGAACAAACTTAGGATTTGAAGTTGTAGAAGATATCAGAAGTTTCTTTAAAGAAAAAGTATATAACACAATTATTCCAAGATTAGTAAAATTAACAGAGGCTCCATCTCATGGAGAACCAATTATTGTATATGATCCAAAAAGTAGAGGATCAGAAGCATATCTTAATCTAGCAAAGGAAGTGATTGAAAGAAATGGAAACGAACAACAATCTTAGTGAAAACGGAATTCCAAGAAGAAGAGCTTTAGGAAAAGGACTAGAAGAATTATTTAATAGTGAAGTACTAGATTATAGTACAGTAGAAGAAAGAATTGTAAACGAAACTCCAAAAGAAGAAATCACAAATGTTAAATTAAGCGAATTAAGAAGCAACCCATATCAGCCAAGAAAAGTATTTGATCCAGAAGCATTACAAGAATTATCCAATTCGATCAAAGAACATGGTGTTTTTCAACCAATTATTGTTAAAAGATCCATTAAAGGATATGAAATTATTGCAGGTGAACGAAGAGTTAAAGCTTCTCAATTAGCAGGATTAACAGAAATCCCAGCTATCATTCGTGATTTTAATGATACACAGATGATGGAAATTGCTCTCCTAGAAAACTTACAAAGAGAAAACCTAACAGCTATGGAAGAAGCAAATGCTTATAAGAAATTACAAGAAACTCTTTCTATTACTCAAGAAGATTTAGCAAAAAGACTTGGTAAAAGTAGAAGTCATATTACCAATATGATTGGTTTATTAACATTACCAGATGATATTCAAGAAGAAGTTAATAATAAAATGATCTCTATGGGACACGCTAGAGTATTAAGTAAATTAGATAATAGAGAACAACAAAGACAATTAGCAGACAAGATTATCAAAGAAGGAATCAGCGTAAGAGACTTAGAGGAATTATCACAAAAACCAATGATTACAAAAGCAAATCCACAAAAGAGAAAACATGAAACCAACGAATACGCTTATCTACAAGAAGAAATGAGTGAAAAATTAGGTACAAAAGTATCTATTAAGAAAAACAAAATTGAAATTCATTTTGTAAATAATAGTGATTTAAATAGAATTTTAGAATTATTAAATATAGAGAGTAGGTAGATAATATGATAATAAAAATAGGAAATCTATCAATTGATCTCCTAAAAATAATTCTTCCTATCCTATATATAGTAGTAGGAATAATTATATTTCAGATTATCAAACATGTAGTAACAAGATTCTCATCAGGAAATAAAAAACTAAAGATAACACAAATACAAAGAATCAAAACATTAAAAATATTAATCCTAAATATTATTAAATACATCATCATTATTTTTGTAATTCTAGCCATATTATCTTCTTTTGGTATTAATGTAAAATCAATTATGACAGGATTAGGAATTGGAACAGCTTTAATTGGATTAGCATTCCAAGATCTAGCAAAAGACTTAATTGCAGGTTTTTCCATTATTACAGAAGGAGAATATGAAGTAGGAGATACCATTGAAGTTGGGGGATTCATGGGAGAAGTAACAGCAATTGGACTTCGAACAACAAGAATTAGAAACTTCAAAGGAGCAACTAAAATCATTGCAAACCACTATATGGATAATATTATTAATTATAGTGCCAATAATTCATTAGCCGTTGTAGATGTTGGAATTGCCTATGAAAATAATCAAGATGAAATTGAAAAAGTAATTAATAATTTAATCAAACGATTAAATGGAAATATCCCAGATGCAACCAAAGAAATGGAATGTTGGGGTGTAAATGAATTATCAGATTCTTCTGTTGTATATCGATTGGTAGTAGAAACAAAACCAATGAAACAATTCGCAGTAGAAAGATTCTTACGAAAAGAAATCAAAAAAGAATTTGATAAATCCGGTATTAAAATACCATATACACAGATAGAGGTGCATAATGGAAAATAATAATTATGGACTAGGAACAATCGTTATTATGAAAAAACAACACCCATGCGGAACCAACGAATGGGAAATTGTAAGAGTAGGAGCAGATATTAAGATAAAATGCTTAAACTGTGGAAGAACGGTATTGATTCCTAGAGTTGAATTCAATAAAAAACTAAAGAAAATAAAGGACGAGTGATGCTATGCAAGAAAAGAGTAAATTAAAATTAAAGAAATTTTATTTTCATCCAATCACTATGTTTTTTGTTCTAACAGTCTTTGTTATGTTTTTAAGTTGGATCTTATCATTATTTGAAACACAAGCAACTTATAATACGATTAATAACAATACAAGAGAGTTAGAACCTGTATTAGTAACAGTAGAAAACTTATTATCATTTGATGGATTAAAATTTATTATTAGTGATGCAGCTAAAAACTTCTTAAGCTTTGCTCCATTAGGAACTTTACTATTATCCCTAATAGGTTTAACAGTTGCAGAAGGAACGGGATTTATTGAAACTCTAACAAGAAGACACATCAGTAAAATGCCTAAATATCTTGTTACATTCTTAGTAATCCTATTAGGAACAGTATCATCTTTAATTAATGAAGTAGGTTATACCATTTTAATTCCATTGTTTGCTTTAATCTATTTTATGAATAATAGAAACCCAATATTGGGAGTTATCACAGCATTTTGTGGAGTTTCTTTTGGATATGGAGTATCTATTTTCATTGGATCTATGGATATGTCCTTAATGGGATACACAAGATCTGCTGCTAGATTAATCGATGAAACAGCACATATTTCTATGACATCTAACTTAATCTTTATCATCGTAGCAACTTTATTAATTTCCATCATAGGAACAGTAATTATTGAGACATTTATTGCTCCAAAGATTGGAAAATATAAGAAAGATGAAGAATCTTCTACTACAGAAAAATATCATTCATTTGATTTAGAAGAAGAAGAACAAAGACAAATTGAACAAGATAAATATGAAAAGAGAGGACTAAGACATGCATTAGTCGTATCCATTATATTTGGAATCTTCTTTGTATACGCTTTAATTCCAAAATTACCTTTCTCAGGAGTATTGCTTGATTTAAAAGAAAAAGCCTATGTATACCAATTATTTGGAGATAATGCTTATTTCCAAGATGGATTTACTTATTTAGTATCATTATTCTTTGTATTAACAGGTATTGCTTATGGTATTGGAAGTAAATCGATTAAAAACGATAAAAATATCGTTGAAAATGCAAGTAGAAACTTCAATAATATTGGTAGTATCTTTATCTTAATGTTTGCAGTATCACAATTTATTGCTGTATTTAGAAAAAGTAATATTGGTGTCGTAATTACAGCTTGGTTAGCAAATGTACTAGAACACATGCAATTTAGTGGAATCCCATTAATTGTTGTAACATTATTAATCATTGCCATTGCCAATCTTTTCTTAACATCCGCTGCCAATAAATGGTTAATTTTCTCACCAGTTGTAGTACCATTATTTATGCAATCAAATATATCTCCACAATTTGCTCAATTAGCAATGAGAATTGGAGATTCTATGACAAAAGGATTTACTCCGTTACTAGCATCCTTTGTAATCTATATAGGATACTTAAATGTCTACAATTTAAATAAAAACAAACCATATACCATTAAATCAGCTTTAGGATTAATTACACCATATTGTTTATTAATCTCTCTAGCATGGATTCTAATCATGGTAATTTGGTATTTAACAGGACTACCAATTGGTCCAGGTGTTTCACCAACAATATAAAAAGACTGTAGAAAACAGTCTTTTTTTATTAAATATCAGAAGCAATATCACACTTATAACCAAAACAATTAAATGTATCAATCAGTTCATCTAACGTTTTTGGCTTTACAACAAATTCATATAAAACTCGATCGCCATTTAAAACTCTTATTTGATTGATCTTACGATTAAAATAAATCCGAGTTACATCTTTTTTATTGATTTGTAGATTTGTACTTTTATCATCTGAAATAATAGAAAAACTATCATCTTTAAAGAGCAATCTAGTAGATATATATACAATCGATTTACTATGGAAAAAGTCATATACCAGAAAAGCAATTGCAAACAAAGCCCATATAGCAAAAATTACATAGAAAAATTGAGTATTAATTATAATACTGATCAATAAAAATAAAGAGAATACAAGGATAATATATAAATTCCATTTTTTTGTTGTAGTTGTAACAATTTCAATATCAAACCAATTATTTTTCATGTATATCCTCTTTTCCTAACAATCATATTATTATTACAGTACTATTTTAACATATCTCTTTCAATAAAACACTTTTTTTGTTATAATACATACGAGAAAGAAGTGATATTATGAGTTTAACAGCAGGAATCGTAGGATTACCAAATGTATCAAAAAATATTAGCAGAGAATTATCCATTCGCAACGATTGAACCAAACGTAGGAGTCGTAACTGTACCAGATAAAAGAATGGATGTATTAAAAGAAATGTATGAACCAACCCGTTTTATCCCTACAGCGTATGAATTTACAGATATTGCAGGATTAGTAAAAGGGGCAAGTCAAGGAGAAGGTTTAGGAAATAAATTTTTATCTCATATTAGAGAAGTAGATGCCATTGTAGAAGTAGTAAGATGCTTCGATGATGGAAAAATCATTCACGTAGAAGGAAATATTGATCCAATCAGAGATATTGAAACAATCAACTTAGAATTATCCATTGCAGACTTAGATGTCATTCAAAATCGATTAGATAAAGTAGCGAAAAAAGCAAAAACAACAAAAGATAAAAACGATTTATTAGAAGTAGAAGTACTAGAAAAATGCAAGGCAGCATTAGAAGAAAATAAACCAATTAGACAATTAGATTTAACAGAAGAACAAAAAAAGATTATTAAAACATATAGTTTCTTAACAGCAAAACCAATCATCTATCTAGCAAACATCAAGGAAAGTGAATTAGGAAATCCAGATAATGAATACGTAAAACTAGTAAAAGACTATGCAGCAAAAGAAAACGCAAGAGTAGTAAGCCTATGTGCAAAAGTAGAAGAAGATCTATCAGAAATGACAGATGAAGAAAAACAAGAAATGTTAGAAGCACTAGGAGTAGAAGAATCAGGATTAAATAAGTTAATTACAGCTACCTATGATGTATTAGGTTTAGCAACTTACTTCACAGTAGGAAAAGACGAAGTTAGAGCATGGACATTCAGAAAAGGTATGAATGCTAAAGAATGTGCTGGAATTATCCATACAGACTTTGAAAAAGGATTTATTCGTGCAGAAGTAATGTCTTATGAAGACTTAATTGCATGTGGATCAGAATTAAAAGTAAAAGAAGCAGGAAAAGCAAGATTAGAAGGAAAAGACTATTTAATGCAAGATGGAGATATCTGTCATTTTAGATTTAACGTTTAAAAGTGTGATTTTTCACACTTTTTCTTTTATAATCTAGACATTTAAGATTGTTTTTGTTATAATACCTTCGAGTATTTTAAATACTCCTTACTGTTTTGAAACAGTCTTATGTCCAAAAGGAGGTGGAAAAATAATGAATAAATATGAAATTATGTTCGTTGTTAGACCAGATATGGAGGAAGCAGAAATTAGAAAAACTGCTGAAGACATGAAAAAGGTTTTAACAGACGCAAAGGCAAATATCTTAGAAGAAAAACCAATGGGTCAAAGAGAACTAGCTTATGAAGTAAGAAAATTCACAACTGGATACTATTACTTATTCGTAGTAGAAGCTACTCCAGAAGCTGAAGAAGAATTTAAACGTGTTGCTAGAATTAACGAAAGTCTATTACGTCATATTGTAGTAAAAGTAGAAGACTAATTAATAAAAGAGGTATAAGTTATGAATAAAGTATTTTTAATAGGAAGATTAACTCGTGATCCAGAACTAAGATATACAGGAAGCAATACAGCTGTTGCTACATTCTCTTTAGCAGTTAATAGAAACTTCTCAAATCAAAATGGAGAAAGAGAAGCAGACTTTATTAACATTGTTGTATGGAGAAAACAAGCTGAAAATGTTAAGAATTTCTTAACACAAGGAAGCCAAGTAGCAATTGATGGAAGAATCCAAACAAGAAGCTATGATGATCAAAATGGTCAAAAAAGATATGTAACAGAAGTTGTTGCAGACAATGTTGAGTTCCTAGGATCAAAGAATTCCTCAAATAATTCTAATAATATGAATAGTTCTGCAGGAAATCACGCAGAACCAACCCCATATGATTTTGGAGACGCTCCAGAACCAAAGGGAACCGATATAGATAGTAATCCATTTGCTGATTTCGGTTCAAGTATCGAAATTAGTGATGATGAGTTACCATTCTAATTTCAAATGAAAAAGGAGGAGTAAACATGGCAGAATTCAATCGTAGAAAGAAAAAAGTTTGTTTTATGTGTACTGGAAAAACTGTTGATTGGAAAGATCCAGAACAATTAAGAAAATATATAAATGAAAAAGGTAAAATTTTACCAAGACGTGTTACAGGAAACTGTGCAGAACATCAAAGATTTATTTCTAAACAAATCAAAAGAGCACGTTCAGTTGCCTTAATACCATATACAAAATAAAAATGTAGAATTTCTACATTTTTTTTGTACCCCACAAAGCCTTTCTTTTGTTAGACAAATAAGGAGATTTATTATATAATGAAAATGGGACTTTATAGGAGGAAATATGGGAATTATTAAAGAACGTAGAAAACTCAATAAAGCAATTTGGAATGCTAAAACAGTCTTCTTAATGGCTCATAAGAATCTTGATTTGGATGCCTTAGGTAGCCAAATTGGAATGTACATGGTCCTAAAAAGAAAAAAGAAGAATTGTTATATCGTAATAGACGATAAAACACATGAAATGGGTGTTGAAAAAGTATTAAGAGAATTAGAAGGATGTATCAACATCATTCGTAGTGAAGAAGTAGAGGAACATCTATATCCAAGACAAGCTAAAAATCTCTTAATGATACTAGATACAAATAAAAAAGAATTAGTTCAAAGTGAAGCAATATTAAAAAAGATTAAAAATAAAATTATTATTGATCACCATGAACAAGGAAAATCAACCATTTCGGATGCTGAAAAAATAATTGATACAAAAACATCTAGTACTTGTGAAATGATTGCAAATCTAATAGAATATTATGATGTCCAATTAGAATCTTACTATGCAACGATTATTCTATCAGGAATGGTTCTAGATACGAACAACTTTACTTTAAATACAACAGCAGAAACATTCTATATGGCATATTATTTAACAAGTCTAGGAGCAAGCGCAAAGAAAGTACAGTATCTATTAAAACAAAATATTGAAGATTATGCAGAAAGACAAAAGCTTATGTCATCTATTGAAACATTACAAGGAAATGTCGCATTCACAAAAGCAACTCCTTATACACAATATAGAAGAGAAGACCTTGCAAGAGTTGCGGATACATTATTATTCTTCAATAATATAGAAGCATCCTTTGTCATTGGTAAAATTGGAAAAGACACCATTGGTGTTAGTGCTCGAAGCTTAGGCAACTATGATATTAATAGAATATTAGAAAAAATAGGTGGAGGAGGAGATTCTACCAGTGGTGCAGCAACCTTTGAAGACACAACAATCAGCAAAGTAGAACAAGAATTAAAAAAAGTTATTAAAGAAGAAGGAGAATAAGATGGAAGTAATTTTTATTAAAGATCTAAAGAATCAAGGTAAAAAGGGAGAAATTAAAACAGTAAAAGATGGATATGCAGAAAACTACCTAATTAAAAATGGCTATGCAGTGAAAAAAACAAAAGAAAACTTATCAAAACTAAACCATGAATTAGCTAGAAAAGAAAAAGAAGATGAAGAAAATAGAAATAAGGCCATCCAATTAAAAGAAAAACTAAATAAAGTTACATTAGAATTCCAAGTAAAAACCGGAGAAGGGGACAAAGTATTTGGAAGTATCAGTGTAAAACAAATTAAAGATGAATTAAAAAAGAAAGGATATGAAGTTGAAAAGAGTCAAATTGAAATTCCTAGTCCAATTCAATCATTAGGATTTCATAATGTAAGAATTAACTTATATCCAGAAATAGAGGCAGAAATTAAAGTACACGTTATCAAATAGAGGTGATTATATGCCAGCAAGAGTTTTACCAAACAATTTAGAAGCAGAAGAATCTGTATTAGGATCATGCTTTTTATCTAAATATGCTCTTCAAAAAGCGGCAGAATCATTAACACCGGAAGCCTTCTATAGTGATAAAAATGCGAAAATATTTGCAACTATGATGGCACTACAAGAAGAAGGTACTCCTATTGATATTACGACAGTAACAAGTTATTTAAAAAAGAAAAATGAATTAACAGAAGTGGGCGGAGTTGAATATTTAACAGAGGTACTAGATTATGTACCAACCGCCAGTAATATCGATTACTATATAAAAAGTGTTGAAGATTCTAGTGTATTAAGAGGTTTAATTACAACAGCAGAAGAAATTGCACAAGAAGGGTATAATTCAGATGAAACCATTAATGAAATCTTAGATAATTCAGAAAAGAAGATTTTAAATATCGTTAAGAGAAGAACATCTTCAGAATTTAGAACCATTAAAGATATTGTTAATAAAACAAAATCTGATCTAGAAAGACTATCAGAACATAAAGGAGAAGTAACTGGACTAGAGACAGGATGGTACGATCTTGATCGTCTAACAACAGGACTTCATCCAAATGAATTAATCATTATTGCAGCACGTCCTGCCATGGGAAAAACAGCTTTTGCTTTAAACTTAGCAACGCATGTTGCTATGACACAAGATAAAGCAGTTGCGTTATTCAACTTGGAAATGAGTGCAGAACAATTAGCAATGCGTATTTTATCTTCCCTAGGTCAAATTGATGGATTCAAATTAAGAACTGGTAATCTAATGAATACAGACTGGAAGAGAATCAATGAAGCGGCTGCTCAATTAGCAGATACCAATCTCGTAATGGATGATACTCCAGGTATAACGATTGGAGAATTAAGAGCCAAATGTAGAAGACTAGCAAGTAGTGAAAAAGGATTAGGATTAATCGTAATCGACTACTTACAGTTATTATCTGGTGGAAAAAATTACGGTGCAAATCGTCAACAAGAAGTATCTGATATTTCAAGAAGCCTAAAGACATTAGCAATGGAATTAGGTGTACCTGTGATTGCACTATCTCAATTATCTCGTGGTGTAGAATCAAGAGATGATAAGAGACCATTAATGAGTGACTTACGTGAATCTGGATCTATTGAACAAGATGCTGATATCGTTGCATTCCTATATAGAGATGACTACTACAACAAAGAAGCAAGAACAGAAGATAATAATAGTATCAGTGAATTAATTATTGGAAAGCATCGTAATGGACCAACTGCAACAATCGAATTATTATTTAAAAAGAATACATCCACATTCTTAAATTTAAGAAAAGATAAGAATAAGGAGGGGCAAACAAGTGAATAAAAAAATCATAGGATCATTTGTTTTGATCATGATAATGATTCTCACAACCGGTTTTACCAATTTTTCAAATAAACCAAATGATTTATATCGAGTTTATTTAAAAGGAGAATCTTTAGGATTAATTGAATCAAAGCAAGAATTAGAAAACTATATCGACCAGGAACAAAAAGAAATCAAAAAGAAATATCATGTTAAAAAAGT